>JBBSWG010000031.1:0-12013 GCA_038046425.1 Nanobdellota archaeon | reverse complement strand
TCCTATTTGAATTCATCAGCTTAATTGTAGCGCTGTCAATCGCTGGTTATAGCTGGAAGCTCTACCGCTTCAATGGAGAAAGCAGGTATGCCTATTTCTCGCTGGCCTTCGTGCTCGTGGCTTTAGGCCTGGGATTTAAGATCTTCACCAACATCATCCAATATTACACCCCGGTGCGGGATGTAGCTGCGGATGTCCTCCGGCCTTTAGCGGGCCCGCGCTTACGCTTTTCCCAGATCTTTTACCGCGGCGGCTATTTTCTGCAGATGCTTTCCATGTTAGGAGCCTGGCTGCTGATTTATTTTATCTCGCAGAAGCCCCGGCAAAGGTTAAAGAAATATGATGAAGTGACTCAGATAGCGTTGTTTGTCTATTTAGTGCTGCTTATTTCGGTGGTCGCCAATCTGAAATATTTTGTTTTCCATTTGACCAGCATGGTGCTGTTGGGATTGATCGTGCTCAATTATTACAAGAATTACCTGAATACCAGTAACCCAAACACGCTCAAAGTGATGTATTCTTTCCTCTTCATCCTCATTGCCAACTTCTTTTTCGTCTTTGTGTTTTCGATCAAAAATTTGTATGTGGTGGGAGAGTTATTCCAGCTGATCGGCTTTTTAGGGTTATTGATGACTTATAGCAGCACGAGGATAAAATGAGCACTCGACGATCCCGCTTGGAATTAGTATTTGACATCCTGATAGCGATCCAGAACAAAGGAGGTAGGATCAAGCCCACGCATCTGATGTATAAATCAAACCTCTCGCACAAGCTGCTGAATAATTATATGGATGAATTGGTGGGAAAAGGTTTAGTGACGGTAGAAGAGGAACTGATGCGCAAGAAGAAAGCGCCGGTGAAGACCGTAGTGATTACTGAAAAAGGCCTAGGCTTTTTAGAGGAGTTCAGGAGGATGAGAGAGTTTACGGATGCTTTTGGGTTGTGAGATAAAAGAAAAAAGATGTAATCAGTGATAATCCTGATTTCTCTTAAACAATGTTTTTAAAGTAGAAGATTAAATAGATACATCTTCAATGGTAGAAAAATTACCCCATATCATCGTCGGCATCGATGAAGCCGGAAGAGGCCCCATCCTGGGCCCCCTCGTTCTCGTAGCTCTGGCTTTTAAAGAGGAAGACCAGAAAAAGCTGCAGTGGCTTGGCGTCAAAGACAGCAAATTACTCAGCGTGGAAGTGCGTGAAGAATTGTTTGAACGCATCCGCGAACTCGTTCATGATTTCCGCATCGAAGTGATTGAACCGGATGCCATTGATCTTTCCCTGACGCAGGAAAATACTAACCTGAACTGGCTGGAAGCGGATACTGCCGCCCGTTTAGCTTCCGAATTAGCGCCTGATACCATTATCGTAGATTGTCCCAGCCCTAACCTCCGGGCTTACCAGGACTATTTTGCCGGGAAATTGACGGCTGCTGCCCAAAAAGCTAAATTAGTGGTCGAGCATAAAGCGGATGTCAATCACATAACTGTAGCTGCTGCCAGCATCATCGCCAAAGTTATCCGTGACCGGCATATCGAGCACATTAAAGCGGAAATCGGGATTGATTTTGGTTCCGGCTATTTAAGCGATCCCAAGACCCAGGATTTTCTGCAGAAATATCATGATCAGCAGCAATATCAGCACTTGTTTCGGAAGAGATGGCAGCCTTATAAGGACCTGGCAGAAGCCAAGAAGCAGAAAAAGCTGGGTGAATTCTGAAGTTGAAGGGATGTTTGTTGGGATTTTTATATTTTAACTGTAGGTGTTTTTTTATATGTCAAAAATATACCACCAGTCTATGACTGGTGGACAAAGTCCACCTGCGAAATTCTAGGCGGTATATTTTTGAGCATGCTCAAAATGGGGCGGGCGGCGAGCGAAGCGAGCATGCCACCGGTCCATGACCGGTGGTCCGCCCGCCCTCATTTTGACAATCTAATCAAAATTTCATTAGAATATAAATGTTTTTAACAAAAATACTAGTTTTTCTGCACCCTTCTTTTCCCCCCTTGCTGGTACGGAGAATATTTTCCTTTCTCCCGCTGCGTTTTTCTTGTTTCTGGCACAGTCGCTTCCTCTAATTCATTATAATGACATTTTTGGCACTGGAGCAGTCCTAACTCTTCATCAACCACTTTTACATTTCGGGAATGGCAGCGGGGGCAGTGGGGAAGCATTATAATCACTTCTTTATTTATCAGTTTTTATCTACTAAATGAGGTTTTGTTTTAAAAGGTTTGTATTTGTTTAGCACCTTCAAAATTCCTGAGATGATTCCGCGGGGGCGACATCCCCGTAGGGGGCAACCCCCTGTCGCCATATCAGGTAAAATCAGAAGGAATTTTGACCTTAGGGTGCTAAACAAATACCTTTTGTTCATTATACGTTCTCTTAAACCTCAGCGCATCCTCTTCAATATTAGGGCTTTCGGAAATCAGCACGCCCTTCACCTTAAAATCTTTTAATGCCCTTAAAACCTCATCATAACGGAACGGACATTCCTTCACATTGACATGATTTTTCTCGCCCACTTTACTGAATTCAATGCCTTCCAGATGCATATGCATGTTGTCTAAGGCCGTCCGGCCAAGGCCTTTCTCAATCTTGGTCAGGATATCCGCAAATTGCTCGTAGGTATTCACTGCTCCCAGACTGCGGGCATAATGATGGGCCCAGTCAAGGCAGGGCAAGACTTGCTCGACGTCCTGGCTGAGCTTTATCAGTTCGTCAATGTCGCCAAACTGGTGAATCTTGCCGCCGGTTTCGGGGCGGAGCCAGATGCTAATGCCTTCATCCTGTAGTTGCTGGACGAGCTGTTTTACTCTGTCTTTAACCTTCCAGTACACCGTATCCTTATCCTCTTTCATATAGTACGCCAGATGATAACAGATGCTCCAGGCTCCGGCCTGATGGGCACGTTTACTCGCTTCCAGAATGCGTTGCATGCTTTGTTTTAAGGTTAAGGGCTCCTGGGCATTCAGATTAACCCAATATTGGCCATGGCAGGTCAAGGTAACGTTATTTTTCCTCGCTTCTTCCTTGACCAGCGGTGCTTTTTCTGGTGAGATGTGGACATTACGGACGAATTCTATTTCCATAGCTTCTAAGCCCAAGGTGCGAACATGTTTGATTCCATTCAACATATCCCGTTGCGGCGTGGAGAGAGGAATGCCGGCGGTGCCGAAGAGTAAGGAGGGGATGAGTGGCATGCATAGGCTCAAGGTGCTCTTGGTTAAAAATGTTACTAATCAATGTAATACCTCACTATTCTGAAGCGCCACCAGCATCTTTGACTTAAAAATTTTACATCCCCACCCGTTCCGGCCTTAATTCATACCTGCGGAGATCGATCTCGGCAATTTGCTGTTCCAGAGATTTCCGGCGGAACAGGCCATTCCATAAACCGACCCGTCGCTTTTCCAATTCCCGGAGCCAGCAGCTATCTTTAACTTCCAGATGTGGGAACTGCTTTGCCTCCCGATAAACCTCTGGGCTAAAATACTGGTTCGTCAGCAAAATAGCGTTATCAGCCTTCACAAACTGCCGCCGTTCTTCCAATTCG
Source organism: Nanobdellota archaeon (assembly GCA_038046425.1). Lineage (GTDB taxonomy): Archaea > Nanobdellota > Nanobdellia > Woesearchaeales > GW2011-AR9 > JAHFRS01. Next base: position 8,452 of record JBBSWG010000031.1, on the reverse strand, counting down.
TCAAGAATGGTATCAATCGCTTTGATTTGCTGGGCGGTTTTACTCTTGGTTTCCCGCAATGCCAACTTAACTTTTCCCCTGCTGCTGTATTTGCATTCCACCATCGTATGCGTTTGCCATAAGAAACCTTCACGGTAATCTATATCCACCTGCCGAAACTCGTAACGGTCGCGATGATAAATGATGTTGCGACGGACAAAGCAGTAACCGTTGTCTTTCAGCAGCTCTTCCACCCAAATCTCAAATTTGCTGCCGAGGACTTGCTCAGGAGTGTAACGGCGGGGGAATTTAAGGTGGAGCATAGTAAGAGCAGCATACTATATTTAGCATTAAATTAAGCATTAAGTTCAGTATTAAGAGTAGATTAAATGATGTTGTGGTGGGGAGGACAAGTGGTTGAGGGAAGTCCGCAGTTGAAAAAGGGAATTCTATTTCGGCGAGCAATATTTTTATTCTTCAGAGACGTTGCTGCACTATGCTGATTAAGCTGTCCTCGCTATAACACGGTAAACGCTTCGGGTCGAGCGGAGCGATAGCGAAGCGAGACCCGAAGTCGTTTACGATAACCTGTCATCAAAATTCCCGTGTATCTTTCACTACTACACATCTTTATATTATCATTCTCCATGATCCTTGCCGATGATTAAGCTGCCTGCCGCCAGGCCGTGCTGGGACGCTGAATGGTTTACAGAAGAGTTGGTGCTCCCGCCAGAGTTTGTACCCCCTATAGCCGTTGTTCTTCATTCCCGAGAATCGAAAGGGAGCACCCGTAGCCGAATCCGGCGCCGGTATGCTGGCGTCCCGGCAGGAAGGCAGGAAGTTGCAGCTATAGATAACTGTGCAATTATTCAGCCACGTGAAGCGGAGGGCGGCGCAGGTTACTTAAATGGTGAATTCCATGCACATTGGCATCTTCCTTAATGGTTCATATGAAGAACGAGATCGCCAGTTCTATGTCCAGGAAGCGCAGGGACTGGATAAAATCATTGCCACCGATCAAGCGGGAGAACTATTGAAACGCTGGAGCATTCCCCTTCATCTTTCCCTTGGCGATTTTGACCGCGGGCTGAAGGTCCGTGAGATTGAAGCCGATGAATTCCGCTGGTATATCCATAACAAGGATAGAACTGACGGCGAGCTGGCTGCCGAAGCGGCCTGGAAAGAAAAACCAGCCGAAGTTTCTTTCTACGGCTATCTTCCCCGGGAACAAGAATACGATCATTTCTATGGCAATTTAGGGTTATTGTACGATCTTGCTCATAGAGGAATTAAAGCGGTGGGCCGTTCACCAGGATTTGATACCTATTTCATCACGGACAATTTTCCCGGCATTACGTTTTCCGCTTCTCTGGGCGATATCGTCTCCCTGGCAACATATGGTTGTTTCGGTGTAGCCAGCACTCATACTGAAGGGTTGAAATGGCAGGTTCATCATCACGACATTTTCCTTAGTTCCGGAAAATATTTGCGCAATGAAGCAGTTGCTGAGACAGTATTGGTGCGTTTGGATGACGTTCATCTTGGAGATAGAGGAAATTTGCTGATTTTTCACCAGAAACAATCAAAAGGTTGTAGAAGATGATGATACTATGAGTGAGGCACTGCTGACGAAAGGAACCAATCTCGTTAACGCCTCTGGACAGCCGATTCTTCTGCAGGGAACACACCTAGCGGGCTGGCTCAGTACTGCTGACTGGCTGACCGGATGGAAAAAGAAGGGTAAGGAATTAAATGAGTACAAAGTCTGGGAGATTCTCGCTGATCGTTTTTCTTCAGAACAGGCTGCTGCTCTTCGCCGGACTTATCGCCGGCATTGGATCCAGAAAACTGACCTGGAAGCCATTTCCACACTAGGGTTCAATACGATCCGGGTTCCTTTTAGCTTGACCAAAAGAAAAAAACAACTTTCCCTCCTCAGGCTCCCCTCTTTAATCACCACTATCCTAATATAGGAGCGTTGGTACGAGCGTTCTATGCCCGCTGATCTTATCGATAATCATACTGATAATCTTACCGATAATCTTACTAAAACACCCCTTGATCTTACGGAAATCTTTAAAGTGGAGAAACCCATTATTGGCCTGGTGCATGTATCCTGTACTGACGATTTAAAACAACAGCAGGAAAAAGCGTTACAGGACGTGGAACGATTAAAGCGGGGCGGGATCGATGGCCTTTTATTTGAAAATTGGGGTGGGGATTATCATGACCGCCATGCCGGGATAGCAGTTTGGGAAAGCCTTAAAACTATCATGCTGGAAACAGCTCCGCAAACGAAGCTTCCCTACGGCCTGAATGTACTGCCGCTGGATTATGAAAAGGCGTTTAGTCTGGGAAAGATAACGAGAGCGCACTTTGTCCAGGTAGACACGCTCGCCGATAAAGTAAGAACTGATTACCAGAACAAATTTGTTCTCGACATTAATGCCCGGGCTTTTCTTCGCTCTCGACGACAGGCAGGATTTGAATATGTTCCTTTATTGGTGAACATCCAAACCAAGCATTATAGCATCATCCCCTGGAACAAGAAGCTGGAAACGTCAGCCCAGCAGGCTATCGGGGCGGGAGCAGATATTCTGATAGTAACAGGAAAAAGTACGGGCAGGAAGACACCAAAAGAGAAACTGCGGCGGGTAAAGCGCGTTTCGGGAGCAACGCCGGTATTTATTGGCAGTGGATTGGATGAATACCATGCGGAAGAATTGCTTTCGTATGCCGATGGCGCGATTGTCGGCACCAGTTTAAAATATGGCGGGGTAACGGAAAATCCAGTGGAAGAGGAAAGGGTAAAGAGACTGATGGAGATAGTGTATAGGGTAAGGGATAGAAAGAGTAAGGGATAAAGAGAGTGGGGGATCGAAAGGGTGGGGGATAAGGGGTTGAGCCTTCCTGATTTCTAGAATAATTGCAGGCAGTAACTATCATCCTAACTTATAGTAACTAACACCAAGCTTATAGTAACTAACACTTAACTTATAGTAACTAACAGTAAGATATTAATAATTTGGTTTTTGGCGATTCCTCTTCTTTAGCGTGATGCTTCAGCTCGAGGTGAGCCAAAAGGCACCGCCGGGGTAGCCCGCGCTTCTTTTTATCTCACTGAAAAAATAAAGATGAGTGATCGGCAACTACAGCTCTATCTTGGAGAATTATTAAATTATGGCTTTATCATAAAAATGAATGAAAATTATTTTGTTACCGATCCTCTCTTGCTACGAAGTGTCACGTAGCATCATCTCCAGGACCCGGGACAAAATTGATTTAGGAATAATCTAAGCGGCCGCCATCTTCCACAAATATTCAAAATAGTTTTTATAGGATTCATAAACGGCTTTATGCTCTATCAGGACGGCTAAAGGGCCCTCTACCCACATAATCAGGGCAACTTTGTAATCAAAGATATAAGTAGATACGGAAGAGTTGAATTCTTCCGGAACATATCTGATAGTGGTCAGGGGTATAGTAACTGGCTTTATCCTGCTGTTGGCAATTATGCGCATCTTAATTTTTTGTTTGACGCGTTCCCGATCCCATTTAGGGTAATCGTAGGGAAGGAACTCCTTGATTTTATATTCCGCACCAAAATCCAAAAGTTCAGTTCTTGATTTCAACATCTCCTGAAGTACTGTTTTTATCCCGGGCAGGCCTTTAAAACTGTGGATTTCCTGCTTCTCTTTGGCTAAGGTAAAGTCCAGCAGCAGTTCCGGGACTATCTTTTTCACCTGTTCCAGTTGGGCTACTTTCTCGTTGATGATCTCGGTAATCTTTTCCGGGTTTCCCGCCTCAAACAACAGTTTATTGGCTTTGAGAATCTGGCTGACCAGCCCTTTTTCCCGCAAGCCCCGCAGCGCATCATAGACTGAAACCCGATGAACCCCTGATTGCCGGGAAATTTCATTCGCGGAGGCCGAACCGACCTTAAGCAGGACCAGATAGCATTTGGTTTCATTAGGGCTCAAGCCGGCCGTTTCCAGCGGTTTACGTTCCATAAGCTAAAGAATCGGGCCAATTATTTAAATCTTTCTATAGTGTAGTAAGGTAGGTTACTACAATATTATTTATAGTGTTACTATTCTTGAGTTGTTATGAAAAGATTAAAAGACGCCCAAAAAGATGCCAAAATAGAGCGCATCCAGCGGATAGATCGGGGAAAAGATTTCGGCCGTTTCGGCCTCGATGCACGAAGATTATTTGTGGATGAGACTAGATATCATATAGAACCTCTTTGTGAACATATTCGTAAATACAAAAGTTTAGGTGATCTGGTGGAAATAGCCGATGTCGGTGGGGGTAATGGTATTTTAGCCAAAGCGGTTTTGGATGAATTAGGCGAAGAATACCCCCATTTAACCATAGACCTCTTAGATCTGGATGATAGTAAATTTCCTAATGGAGAAAAGAGGATTAGGTACGTTGTGCACGATGCCCGGGAACCTCTGGGAAAGCAATACGATGCCTTGCTGGCCCGATCTATGCTCCATTATAATACGCCGGCAGAACAGAAGCAGATAATTGCCGAAATGGCGACGGGAACAAGAGCCGGGGGATTAGTAACCATCGTGCAGCCGACACCGATGTCCAGAAAAAATAAAAAGGAAATTAACGGGTTGTATGATTTACTTTGCGGTATGAAAAGTTCTAATAAGAAATGTTGGCTGACCTTAGCTGAAATAACAAGATTGGTGGAAAGATCAGGATTACAAATACAAGAAAGCAAGTGGTTAGAAAATGGTAAATATACCGTCGATGGTTTTTACAAAGAGAGATATAAGCTTTCTGATGAAGAAATAGAGAAAGTCCGAACCTACTTGGCCGGACGACCGGGGGTCTATATGCCAACAAGCGTGATTACTGCTATCAGGAGGTAAGATCGGGAGGCAAATCTATGTTAAAAATAAGCAAACAGGGGTCTTTTTTTATAGGTAGATTCCCGGATCGGATGTATGTGCAATTCCAGGTTCCCCAGAAGGTGCGCCACCCCGAGCCAATTATCATGATTCCTGGTGGGGCTCATACGGGAGCATGCTATGAAAGCACTCCTGATGGAAGAGCTGGGTGGAAAGATTATTTCCTGAAAAAAGGATTCAGGATTTATGTTCCCGACTGGCCGGGCACGGGAAGGTCGGGATCCCATCCTCATTTCTGTACTTTATCTGGTACCATTATGGTCAATCTTTTGATCGAATTGTTAGAAAAACTCAAACCTATTTGTCCCGCTATCCTCTTAACTCATTCCATGTCGGGAGCATACGGCTGGAAAGTGGCTGAGAAAGTTCCGCAGTTGGTGTCGAAGATAGTTGCTATAGCTCCAGGCCCTCCGGGGAACATTATGAGCAATTCCAAAGAAAAATTCTTCAAGAACATCAGGGAGCCGGTGATCATCAATAGGGAAGAGGCAAAGAGTGTCTGGGCTAATGCCCGGCGCTTCCCTGACCCTCATTTTGAAGAATATTTTAACTCGTTAGCTGCTCTTTCACCCCATTTGGCCAATGAAAGAGTGAATTATAAGGATTCCCAGCTTAGAATTAACCCCCGGCAGTTGCCTTTAGTAAAGATACTAATTGTAACGGGCGATTCTGATCCCCGGCATAGTAAAGAAGCAGATAAGTCCATCGTTGCCTTTTTTCGGCGCCACTATATTAAAGCAGAACATTATTGGCTGCCGGACTTTGGAATTACAGGAAATGGGCATCTGCTGATGATCGAGAGGAATAACCTGGACATCGCGGAGCTAATATATCGCTGGCTGCAGGAGAAGTAGCAGATGGCGATCATATAGTTCGGCTGGTAAAGTTCGGCTGGTCAAAAGCGTTTAAGATCAAATCCCCAACTCCCCTGCCGTCAACCCTTTCCGCTTGATGATCTGATCTCGTACTTTATCCTGTAACTCATACGGCAAGCGCTCAAACATCTGATCAATTAAAGAAGAGTTGCCCCGTCCTTCCGTCGCTGAGCGTAAATCAGAACTCCATCCTAACATCTCCGCTACCGGCAGCTTAGCTTTAACCACGGTCATGTTCCCTTCCGGATTCATGTCCTGTAACTGCCCGCGTTTAGAAGTAACCAGTTTAGTTATCTCACCCACATAATCGTGCGGCACCTCAATCCGCATCACCTGAAACGGCTCAAACATGACCGGGCCAGCCTGTAGCATCGCGCCCCGGATCCCTTCACGAACAGCAGGATACATCTGCGCCGGCCCGCGGTGAATGGCATCTTCATGCAGGCTGCAGTCGGTTAAGCTGACCATTACATTAACGCAGGGCTCTTTGGCCAGCGGACCGGCTTTCATCACGTCATCAAACATGTCCAGGACCATCTCTAAAATCTCATGGATGTAGACGATCCCGCGCGTTTCATCCAGAAAGATGTTGCCGTTTTTCACTGCTTTTACCATATTGGCACGTTTAGCGTCCCAGCCCGCTTCCTCACGAAGAAAAGAGATCACTTCATCATTTTTCTTCTTGAACCGGCCTTCCGGGATCGAGCCCGTTTTAATCCCGGCGGCAATGACGGGATCCAATGGCTGCACTTTAAAATAGAGCTTGTTATGCTTATTGGGTGATTTTCCTTCTACTTCCGGGCTTTGTTTAGTAATTGTTTCCCGATAAACAACAATCGGCGGGGAGGTCTTTACCTCGACACCTTTTTCCGTAATAATCCGGTTTTCAATGATCTCTAAATGCAGCTCGCCCATGCCGCTCATCAGGTTCTGCCCGGTCTCTTCATTGATCTCAATCTTAATTGAGGGATCTTCCCTTCCCACTTTGCGCAGGACTTCAATCAGCTTAGGCAAGTCACCGGGCTTTTTTGGTTCGATAGCTTTGGTGATTACCGGCTCAAAAATATGTTTTAGTTCTTCAAACGCTTCTTCTGCTTCCACCGTCACGGTCTCGCCGGCAAACCCTACCACTCCAGAAATCGCCAGCACATTTCCCGCCGGTAAAGATTCAATCAGTTCCGGCTTGATACCATTATAGATATAGACGTTCTGAATTTTCTGTTTCTGCTTGGCCATGTTCAGCCAGACTTCCGTTCCGCTCCTGATCGTGCCGGAAAATAAGCGGCCGGCGCTGATATCTTTTCCTGAACGAGGGTCAACCACAATCCTGGTGATGACAAAAGCCACTTTTCCGTTAGGATTACAGTTGATCAGATCCTGTCCAAAAGTGGATTCGGGGTCGCCGTGCCACATCTTGGGGATGCGGTACTTCTGCGCCGCCAACGGATCGGGAAGGTGCTTAATGACCATATCTAAGATAACTTCATGCAGTGGCGCATTCTGCCAGACCCAGTCCTTACGTTCCTGCTCTTCCATCTGGTAAATCCTTAAGATGTCGGCAAACTTAATGCTTTTTTTCTGCATGAACGGAAAGGATAAGGCCCAGTTCTCTCTGGCGGAACCAAAAGAGACACTGCCATCCTGCACGCTTACTTTCCAGGTTTGCCGATACTGCGGCTCAGCAATATCTTCAATCAGGCGGTTAAAGTCCGTTACCAGTTTCATCACCCGCTGCGAGATCTGTTCTGAGGTGAATTTTAACTCTTTCACCAGGCGATCCATCTTGTTGATGAAGAGGACTGGTTTTACCCGCTCCCGCACCGCTTGGCGCACCACCGTCTCGGTCTGAGGCATAATACCTTCCACGCCACAGATAAGAACGACGGTACCATCCACGGCACGCATCGCCCGAGTGACATTGCCGCCAAAATCAACGTGCCCGGGCGTATCAATCAGGTTGATCAGGTACTCGTTGCCCTGAAAATCGTGCACCATCGAGACGTTAGCTGCATCGACGGTCATCAGCCGTTCCTGCTCATCTTTATGCTGCCAGGTGGCCATGCCTTCTTCCAGATCACCAGCAGACTTTTCGGACATCATGCCCGCGGCGGCCAGAAGGTTGTCAGTAAACGCAGTTTTGCCGTGATGAATATGAGCACTGGTACAAATATTTCTGATATTCTTAGGATTCTGCGTAATCCTCATTACTCTATCTACCATTCGTTCAGCGGCCATGGTCTAGAATACGTGCACCTCGTGCACCGTCTTATAATCGTACAGCTCATCCGCTTTAAACCATAAGGCGATTTCTTTTTTTGCGTCCTCGCTGCTGCCGGAGGCGTGAATCACATTCTCCACCCCTTTATCCTGCGCATCCGTATAGGCAAAGCTGGTGTGCGAGAAATCACCACGAATGGTTCCCGGCAGGGCCGCTTTCGGCTCGGTGCTGCCGACCATCTTACGGAGATTGTCAACGGCCTGAATACCTTCCAGGCAGAGCGCCAGTACCGGGCCGGAACTTGACACTTTAATCATATTCTTCAGAACTTTTTCTCCCCGGCGTTTTCCCACCTGGCCGATCTCATCATAATGCTTTTTGGCAAAAGCTTCGCTGATCCAGAGCATCTTGGCCCCCACTACTTTAAACCCGGCATCTTCCAAGCGAGAAAT
>JBBSWG010000030.1:0-29687 GCA_038046425.1 Nanobdellota archaeon | reverse complement strand
TTCCTGGGCCTGAGGGAGTAACCGGTCTTTTGTTTTCTCACCAAAATCTTCCAACCTATTTTCTACAAAATCTTCTACGCTCCATTCTGATATAACCTTCCTACTCCGCTTATCGACCTCCAGTAATTTACCTTCTACCCTCTTTTTAACCTGTTCTCCAAGTCCCCGAACTTTTCGGAGAGCCGGCCTTAACAACTGTTCCAATTTGGAAATAACATCTGCTTCAAAACGTTCCTGTTGTTCCTCTACCGCTTGATCATACTCTTCCCAACTTCTGATTTTCCGGCCCATCACCCCGCTCTAAGACCCCCTTATTTATAAAAGTTACTATAGAAGAGTAAAAACAATGGACTCGCCGGGACTTTCGCTGCCGTTACCCTCTTTGCTGGGGGTAGAGTATAATCGGCTATCGAACCCGGAATCTCGTCCATGCCAAGGACGTGTCATACCATTAGACCACGAGCCCATCCTGCTGGGAAAACTATGGCTACTTTAAAAATCTATACAACTAAAACTATATAAACCAACCCTTTATCCCTGAAGGCATGGACGCCCCAGAGCTCATCCACCAATACCTGGATTTCTTCAAGAGTAAGGGGCATGCGGTCATCCCTTCCGCATCTTTGATTCCAGCCAATGATGCTTCCGTCCTCTTTAATACTGCCGGCATGCAGCCGCTCGTCCCTCATCTTATGGGTATCGCCCATCCTTTAGGAAAGAGATTAGCCAACATCCAGAAATGTCTCCGCACGGTGGACTTTGAAAATATCGGCGATAATACTCATCATACTTTCTTCCAGATGCTGGGCAACTGGAGCCTGGGCGATTATTTCAAAAAAGAGGCAATCGAATGGAGTTTTGAATTTTTGACCAGTAAGAGATGGCTAGGCCTTCCGATCACCAAGCTGGGCATAACGGTCTATCAGGGAGATAAAGCCGTGCCCCGCGATGAGGAATCGTATGCCCTCTGGCGCAGCCTGGGCATCCCGGAAGAACGAATCGCCTTCCAAGGAGCAGACAATTTCTGGATTGCCGGTGAGACCGGTCCCTGTGGACCCAGCACGGAGATGTTTTTCTGGACAGGAGAAGGAGAAAGGGAAGGAAAAGAAGGAAAAAAAAGGAAGGGAGAAAAAGAGGAAAAAAAAGGGGAAGCACCAGCAAAGTTTGATCCCGCCGACAACCGTTGGGTCGAGATCTGGAACGATGTCTTCATGGCTTATAACAAGCAGCCGGATGGCAGCGTCCTTCCCCTAAAACAAAAAAATGTTGATACGGGAATGGGCTTAGAGAGGACGCTGGCTGTCCTTAATGGAAAAAATAGTGCCTATGAGACGGACCTGTTTCAGCCGCTGATTCAGAAAATCGAACGGCTTACCTCTAAAAAATACCAGGAAGAGCAACGGGCGATGCGCATTGTGGCGGATCATATTCGGGCCGCGGTCTTTATCCTGGGCGATGAGAATGCGGTCTTGCCGAGCAATGTTGACCAGGGCTACATTCTCCGCCGGTTGATCCGCCGGATTGTGCGCTATGGCAAGAGCTTGGGCGTGAGACAACTGTTCACCGCGGTGCTGGCTGAAGCAGTAGTCCGTGGATATGGTGAGCTTTATCCAGAACTGAAGCGGAACCAGCAGCGCATTTACCTGGAACTGCATCAGGAAGAAGAAAAGTTTGAGCTGACGCTGGAGAAAGGCTTAAAGGAGTTGGAACGGATGGCCAAACAAGGCGATATTAATGGTGTTGATGCTTTCCTGCTCTTCCAGAGTTATGGGTTTCCGTTAGAGATGACCGAAGAGTTAGCGCAGGAAAAAAACCTAAAAGTTGATGTGAAAGGATTCCTGGCAGAATACGAAAAACACAAAGAGCTATCACGCAGCGGGGCAGAAAAAAAGTTTAAAGGCGGGTTAGCGGACACTTCTCCGATAGTGATACAAATGCATACTGCTACCCACCTGCTCAATGAAGCGCTGCGGAAAGTGATCTCTCCGGCAATCCATCAGCGCGGCAGTAACATCACGCCGGAGCGCTTACGCTTTGACTTCAGTTTTGAGCGGAAGTTGACACCAGAGGAACTAAAAAGAGTAGAGAACGAAGTCAATCGGGTCATTAAAGCCGATCTAACGGTTATCCGCAAGGAGCTGCCGCTGCAGGAAGCGGAAAAGCTAGGAGCAGAAAAAGAATTCGGGCAGAAGTATCCGGAGAAAGTGTCCATTTATTTTGTTGGTGATTATTCGAAAGAGTTTTGCGGCGGACCGCATATCCAGCACACCAAAGAGATTGGGAGATTCAGGATCGTAAAAGAGGAAAGTGTCGCCGCTGGAGTGCGAAGGATTAAAGCGGTGGTGGAGTAGACCAGGATGAAATTCCACCGGGTAAAAACTAAAATGATTATTGACTTGTGGGAGGATCGAACCCGATGGGCAAAAACTTCTCTGCCACCCTTCTAAAATGGTATGGAAAAAATCAACGCCCTCTTCTTTGGCGCCAAACCAGTAACCCCTACCATATCCTCGTCTCCGAGATCATGCTGCAGCAGACGCAAGTAGCAAGAGTGCTGGAAAAGTTTCCCTTGTTCCTGCGGCAATTTCCAACTCTGGAGAGGCTAGCCCATGCTCCCCCCGCCGAGGTGATCAAAGCCTGGAGCGGGATGGGATATAATCGAAGAGCACTCTTGCTGCAGCGTTTTGCCCAGGAAGTCCTGGAAAAACATGATGGGGAAATCCCACGCGATCCAAAAGTGCTCTATACCCTCCCGGGCATTGGTCCGTATACTGCTGGAGCGCTGGCAGCTTTTGCGTATAATCACCCGGAACCGGCTATTGACGTCAATGTTCGCCGGATCTTCCTCCGTTATTTTCAGGGAAAAGATCAGGGCTTGCCGCAGGGGACGAAACAGGAAGGAAAGCTCTATAAATTAGTTAAATCCTCCATTCCTCAAGGAAAAAGCCGGGAGTTCCATAACACCTTGATGGATTTTGGTTCGCTGGTCTGTACCCGGGAAACACCTTCCTGCGGAAAGTGTCTCCTCCAGTCGAGCTGCCGGTTTTATCCGCTCTACCGGAAGCGGGGAGAAAAGGCCTTATTCCATAGACCCCCACGTCAAGAGCCCGGTACGTACGAAAAAGGGAAATTTGTCCCGAACCGGATTTTCCGGGGGCGGCTAGTGGAATGGGTCAGGAAGAATGAAGACCAGGAGATTTCCGTTACGACGCTGGGCAAGGTCATCAAAGAAGATTTTACGGGGAAAGAGAAAAGGTGGTTGATATCATTATGCCAGGGCTTACAGAAAGAGAAGTTACTTTTTTATACCTGTAACCATCAAAAAATCTGTTTCCGATTAAGTCCGTCTCCAGCCAAAAGTTTATAATAACATCCTCTTTCCCCTCTTTACCATGCACCCTTTCCACAAATTCCTGGACCATACGGCGGACGTCTTTTTCGTCGCCCGGGGGAATACTCTGGCGGAGCTGTTTGAGCAGTGTGCTTTCGCCGTTGAAGAAACGATGGTGGAGCTCGAGAAAGTCAAGCCCGTTCACCACGAGAAGATTTTAGCGGAAGCGGACAAAGTTGACCGCCTGCTGTTTGATTTCCTGGATGAGCTGGTGTTCTTTAAAGATTACAAGCAATTGGTATTCAGCAAATTTGATCTTAAAATTGATGAGCAAGAGGGGAAATACTCTTTAACGTGCCTGGCTGCTGGCGAAAAGATCGATCCGCTGCGCCATAACCCCAAAGTGGACGTGAAGGCCATCACGATGCATGAATTTGAGGTAATCAAAGATAATAAAGGCTGGAAAGCGCAGGTGTTGGTGGATATCTGAAATTACCCATCACCGAAAACCTTATAACCCTCCTGCTTCTTCTAACACTCGATGCGCAAAGTCCATACCCGGTGGAAGCGGAAACAGCGGATGCGAACCCATCAGGGCGGCGCGATTCTCCGGCGGCAGCTGAATAAGACCATGAGCAGGAAGATGGAGATGGGACGGGGGTAACCAGCACCATCACTGTAGGATGAACCCATATCTTTAAATGGTTTGCTTTCTTTCCGTGTTCTATGGTCGAACTCCTCTTCCTGCAATCGTTTGCCATCGCCTTAGCGTTAGGTGCCTTGATCGGCTTGGAGCGTGAATATGCCCGATATAAAGAGCGGGGACATGAATATGCCGGGATTCGTACCTTTCCATTAATTGCCCTGTTTGGCGCGCTGGCCGCATACCTGGGTGAAAAAATCTCCCTTTGGGTCTTCCTGATCAGCTTAGCCCTGATGGGGGTGCTGATTGTCATCGCCTACTTTATTGTTGCCGACCGAAAACATATCGGCGCTACGTCCGAGATCGCGGGATTACTAACCTTTTTTATTGGTGTCCTAAGCTATCGCCAGGAATATATCTTTGCCACGATCTTAGCGATCATCATCACCGTCATCCTCTATGCCCGCAGCATGCTGCATAGCTTCGCCGAACGGATTAAGCCAGCAGAATTGTCCGCAACCTTAAAATTTGCCGTGATTGCCTTTCTGATCTTGCCTTTCCTGCCCAATAAATGGTATAGCCTGGGCAGCTGGGGAATGGAATTATTTAATCCTTTCCTTACCTGGCTGATGGTGGTCTTCATCTCCGGAATAAGTTTTGTCGGTTATGTCCTGCTGAAATGGATCGGCGAGAAAGGAATTGTCGTCACCGGAATGCTGGGTGGGTTAGTCAGCAGTACTGCAGTCACCACCAGCTTTGCGGAACGGAGTACTAAAGAACCGCGACTGTATCAAGCCCTAGTCCTAGGGGTGATTCTGGCCAATGGTATCATGTTTATTCGCGTGCTGGTGGAAGTTTCCGTGATTAATCCGGCTTTATTAATGCGGCTGCTTCTTCCCTTGCTGAGTCTAGCGCTGGTAACGGCGGTCGTCTCATTTATTTTATGGAAACGGGCGAAGAAAGTTCAAGGGAAAATTCATAAAATTCATTTAGGTTCCCCGTTTACAGTTAAGCCTGCCTTAAAATTTGCCGTGGTTTTCGCCCTCATCTTGGCTTTAGTCAAAGTCGCTCATCTCTTCCTGGCGAGCAAAGGCGTGTATGCCGTCAGCTTTCTTTCCGGACTGACAGACGTGGACGCGATTGTCGTCTCCTTGTCCCAGTTAGCAAAGAATAATGGCATCGCCGGGGAAATTGCTCAGGAGGGAATTGTAATTGCTGTTTTAACTAACGTCGCCGTCAAGGGAGCAATCGCCTGGTGGCTGGGTGAAAGGAAATTCGGCAGAATCATACTGGGGATTATCGGGTTATTGATCGTGGTAGGATTGGCGTTGGTGATGGTGGTGTGATTGGTAGTGATGATGATGTAATTAATAGACTTCCACCCTTTCCATCATCCCTCTCTTTTCCTGTCTGGTGGGATTCAATAGGCTGCTGACGTCGGTGGCCTTCGTGGAATCGGCTGAGCCGTTAAACATACTCATTAAATTGGTAGTATCTATCGTTTCTTCTCCTGCTTCTCCTCTTTCTCCAAGGCTGGCATTGCCTTTCCGCCCCAGTATGGAAGTGAGAATCTGCAGCACTTTCCGTATGTCTTCATAACTATCCTGCTGGGTATCAATGGTGAGTTTCATCAGGACCCTTTTTCTCTTACAAAAACAACAACCTTTATAAAACTGCGCTTCTACCTTCCCGTTCAAAAAGGTGTAGCCCATGACCAGAGGTCTAGCCCCCAGCGTAATGCTTTTGTGTTTTCTTCCTATTTTAATTCTATTCTCTCCTTTGGCCTTGGCGGAGGAAACGGACTGTCTCTATTACTTTTACGGTGAAGGGGAGTGCCAGGATTGTCTCCCGGTCAACGCTTTCTTTACCCAGTTACAGAGTCAGTATCCCTCACTGAAGATAGAACAGTTTGATGTTTATTATAACAAAGGCAATCTTGATCTGCTTCAAAAATACTATGAGGCTTATGATATTAGGGCCGAAGACCAGAAAATCCCGGTGGTCTTCCTGCCGGGAAGTTATTTCATCGGCCAGGATAACATCATTACCTTTTTAGAAGAAAGGGTAAAAGATAATGAAGACACGCGTTGCCCCTTTTTGGGCCCGGTACCAAGTATCGGCGTCGTGGGCGAAGCGGAACCTAAAAATGTGTTAGAGACGCTGACTCTCGGCGTAATCACGGATTCCGCATTAAAGACTATTGGCAGCGCGGCTGTCGCTGCTTTATTGCTCCTGCTGATTCTGCTGCTGACCACAGTAAAGGATAAAGAGCAAGTGCTCTCTCGCGGGATAGCATATGGAGCTGGTGCCTTCCTGAGTTATCTGTTATTCGGCTTTGGATTCTTCTCCAGTTTCATCTTGATTTCAGCCAGCTATAGCTTCCTGGCGTTTACCGGCATGGTCAGCGTTGCGGCCGGTGCTTTTTGGATTGCTTCGTTCCTGGGCCTGTTCAAATTCTTCCGTTCACGGGAACGTTTACGGGAAAAGGAGAAGCAGAAGCAGCTGCAGATCCCCGGTTGGGGTATGGCTTTGCTGGGCTTTATCGTGCCCCTCTTTACGTTTGCCCTGCTGGAAGGCAAATTCTTAGTGTTACGTAACTTATTTCTAGGCAGCATCAGCCGGGGAGCAGTTGTGCCGCTGCTGTTGTATTATCTTAGTATCGTCTTTATTCCCGTTGCTGCCGTGATTATTATCCTCTCTGTCCTGCGGCAGAAATTAGATGTTTTAGGAGACAAGAAAGGTTACCAGAGTGCCCAGGACCGGGAACGCTGGAAGAAACATCACTGGAAATTGTTGAATTTGGTGTTGGGGATAATTTTAGTTTTGGCCGGGATAATTATCCTGAGTTGAGAGAGAATTTTGCGAAGCAAAATTCTCAACTCCTCTTAAACTCCCCGGCAATGTCAATCAGCTCAATATGCCCTAAGAACACGCCGCGGCAGCAGTAGCGTTCTATGCCTAAAGCATCCAACGCTTTCTTTGGCGTCTCGCCTTTCTGTAAGCGTTCACGGTATTCCTCGTTAAGGTGCCCGAGCGGCTTGCCACAACTGAAGCAACGAATGGGTATTATCATAGTGCATCACCTTTATCGATAGCTCTTTTGCCGGGCTGCCCGGGCCTTGGAATCGTTTGGTTTCCTGGTTTCTTTCCTTCGTACATCTGCCACCAGCAGCAAGCGGTCATAGTCATCAAAAGCCTGCTTTAACCCGGGCTGATGAGCTACCAGGGCCCGGGCAATCGCGAGACGAGCAGCGTCAGCCTGCCCGCTCGTTCCCCCGCCATACACATTGACCTCAACATCAAGACCCTGGGCTGCTTCCCCCGCTAACAATAATGGCTCCTGCACCCGCAGACGCAGCAGCTGAGTGGTATAGTGCTCCAGTAGCTGACCATTCAATCTCACCTTTCCTTTTCCCGGGCGGAGCGTAGCCCTGGCCACGGCGCTCTTCCTCTTTCCCGGGGCATGGATAACCTTGCCCGAAATCTTATCTGGTTTATTATCCATTATGCTTTTCCTCCGAGCAAGCGGCACAATTCGCCGACGGTGGTATAATGAAGAGTAGGCAATTTAGCCACTGATTCCTTTGCCGTTCCCTTACTTGTGGCCATTTCAATTATTTCCTTCCCTATAAACTCTGCCGGCAGGCCCCGGTGACAAAGGACCAGATGGAACGCTTCCCGGCCACGAGACTGTTTCCAGGGCAGCATGCCACGGATCGTCCTTCGTACCAGCCGTTCCGGCAGGCGGGAATGGGTCTGGCTCTTTAACGGGTAGCCTTTCCGTTTCCGCCGCTGGTGTTGCCAGGCTAAGGTGTTCGCTTTCCTCCCGCTAATCACGACCTTCTCGCAGTTGATGACATGGATCTCCTCTCCCAGCAATACTTGTTTAGCAGCCAGGCTAGCTAACCGTCCCAAAATCATGCCTTCGCCGTTATAGATCTTCATAATGATATATTTTTTTTACGATGATATATTTTATTTCAACTTTGTTTCAATCTTATTTTCTTGGTTTTAATCTTATTTTGTTCTTTAGCCCAGGATTCTCACGTTTTTTCCTTCCGGGTTTTGCTGAAGCAGCTCCTGGATACTTATCGGTTTCCCGTGAGCCCGAACGATTTTTTCCTCTGCTTGACGGGAAAAGTTTAAAGCGGCCACAGTAACTTTTTTACTGAGCTCACCCATACTCAATACCTTCCCGGGAACCACGACGGTTTCTCCCTCCCGAGTATATTTGTCGATCTTGTAGACGTTGACTTCACGCCGCTGCCTGCTCGGTTTAGCGATATCCTCCGCTATCCGTCTCCAGAACCGGCTCTGCTGCACTTTAGGCTGCAACTCCTGCAACAATGACTGTACCTGATAATTGCTAGGCCCGGTGCGTTTCATAGTTTTGTAGTTATTTATGTAATTGTACAGTATTTATGCAATTTTACAGCTGTTTCTCCAGCTCTTCCGCTTTTTGTTCCAGCAGTTCGCCGCTGGTCAACAGCAGTTCCTTCCAGCTGAGCTGTCCCCAGCTTTCCACGCTAAAAATAAGGTTATCCGTGTAGGCTAAGGAAATGCCCTTATCTAACTCGGCATAGTATTCCAGGAGATTGCTTTCGTAAACCTGGTCCTGATTCACTTTCAGTTTCTTCCCTTCCAGCTCAAAAACACCATCCGGACAGTTCTCTGCCACTTTTTCCGGGTCCTGGACTTTCCCTGCCCCTACTGAAAGGAGCGGCTCTTTCTTATAATAAGCCCAGCCGGGAGACCATTTGGCATGCTCCCTTCCCCGACCCAGTGTAGCGGTCATCGTGACGTCAAGGCGTTGCCGGCTCAGTAACTTGACCATGGGCATCTTGGGATAGACAAAGGTGCATTTTGGGTCCTCACTCTCTGCTTCTTCAGCATAGACGTAGCCTTTCTTGCCCGCCTTGAGGGTAATTTTCAATTCGCACTGGGCGCAGCCAGCACCTTCACATTTACACTTCTCTTTAAAGACGTAACTTTTCAGGTCGGTCTTGATCGGCGTTAAACCTAACCGTAACCCGATCATCTCGTCGTATAAGGCGGAGCTATTGTCTTTAAACTCCAAATCTTCAACTGCTAAAGTAGGAACTTCCTCAATGATCATCCGCCGGATGGTATTGGCAAACACTTCATCGCTTTCGCTCAGGAGCAAGACGACTTTGTTCTTTTTCCGCTCTTCTTTGAGTTTTTCGAGTTTCATTATACTCTCCTCCCCCTTCGTCCGCCTTTAGCCCGGCAGCCATTATGTGGTTCCGGCGTCACTTCTTCGATCTTGCCGATGCGAATGCCCAGACGGGGGAAAGCGCGGATAGCCGCCTGTGCACCTGGCCCGGGATTGGGCGGACCGTTATGCCCGCCTTTGCCCCTGACGCGGATGAATAAGCCGGTAATCCCTTTCTCCTTGATAATTTCAGCAACTTTCTTGGCTGCTCCCATCGCTGCGGTCGGCGAACTCTCTAATCGATCCTGCTTAACAATCTGCCCGCCACTGCTTCTGGCCAAAGTTTCGGTGCCCGTAATGTCGGTGACGGTGATAATCGTGTTATTATAACTGGAATAGATGTGGGCGATGCCCCAACGTAAACCTGCTGGCTGGTACCGCGCCGGTTCTGGTGGTGGTCTCATGAGGTAGTAGGTTAGTGATAAAGCTATCCCTATTGTTTTCTTATTGTTTTAATTGTCTTATTGTTTTGATGATCTTACTGTTTTTATGGTCTTACTATTTTGGCGGCTCCGTCTTTATAATGCGTTCCGGATGATCCGCTGCCGTTAACGCGGAATTGCTCTTAAAAGCGATTTTTTCTTCTTCCGCCAGGCTGACCAGGTAGCTGGGGGAAGTGATTTCCTTGGCACCAACGATAATATGCCGATGGGTGATGAATTGTCGGGCCTGCTTAGCGCTTCGGGCCAGTCCCTTACGATGCACTTTGGTCTGAATTCTCCGTTCCAGGATATCTTTCAACGTCAGGCTCAGCACGTCATCCAGCTTGGCTTCCGGTGACAACAGCCCATACCGCTGCAGCTTGCTCATCATCTGCTGTCGTTCCTTGGCGCCTTGAGCGGTGGTATCAGCAATAAGATGTTTGGCGATATCCTTATACCTCTTCAGGAAACTCTGCGCAATCAAAATCTCTTTTCTTTTCCGCAGCCCATATTCCTTTTTGAGCTCTTTGTTTTCCTCGATCTCCGCCCGGATCCAGGGATGAGCGGGAGTTAAGTACTTCTTTTTTGGCTTTTTGATGTCTCCCATGTTTTGATGTCTCCCCTGGCTTATCTGTGTTTTTTACGTGTCTCCCCGTTCCCCACACGGAGAATTTCGCTTGGCGAAATTCTAAAATTCTCTACTTCTTCTCTTTACCTTTCTCTTTGCCTTCGGCTCCCGGAGCGATCTTCTTCTTAACCACGCCAATAACTTTTCCTTTATTGCGGCGGAAATTGCTTCTGGTCCGCTGGCCGCGGACCGGCTGCCCCTGCATGTGACGCACGCCACGGTAACAGCGGATTTTCTTCATCAGCTTGAGGTCATTGTCATGCTGGTAGATCAAAGCACCGGTAATCAGATGCTTATCTTCATTGCTTTCATAATCTTTTCGCCGGTTAGTCATCCACGCCGGCAGGCCGGCTAGCAGAGGATTAGCAATAATCCGGTCTAAAGCGACAACCTGCTGCTCGGTAAGCTGGCCGGCCGGATTGGTTTTAGCCACGTGAGCCAGGCTGCAGATAGCATCAGCAAAATTTATGCCCACACCTTTAATCTTGGTCAGGGCCCAGCGGATCTGCTTTTTACCTTCCAGATCGACGTTGGCGATGCGGATGATGTGTTTGAATGGAGTGGGGGAAGAGGTTGATGATAGTGCTGGTGAAGCTGCCGGTGATCTTGCCGGAGGTGTAGAGCTGGATACTGCCGGTTGCGGTGATGTTACGGTTGGTGGTGATTGCAGTTCAGTCATTTTGTACGGTTGATTTGTACTGTTGATTTGTACGGTTGATTTGTACGGTTGATTTTTGTACCGATAACAGTTAATCGTTCCGAGAAGCGACAATAGAGAGACTACCGGATTACCCTGTAGAGTCCTGTAGAGCGCGTGAACTCGGACTGTAGCCCTTGCTTTAAGCGGGATATTTATAAACATTACGGGAGAAAATAATACTTCACTATTCTGAAGCAGAGAGCGGCCGCCTTATTGGCCCGACTTGCCAGAGCTCGCCTCTGGCTCGCTCACCTACCCGTCCTCTGCCTCAGAACCTATTTTCCTGCCACGCCTGCAAAGGCTTCCGCAATTTTCTCTTCGCTTTCTCTTCCAGCTGCCGGATCCGTTCCCGGGTAAGCTCATACTGGTTGCCTACTTCCTGTAACGTGTGTTCTCGGGCGTATTCTCCTTCTCGGCTAATGCCAAAACGATGACGAATGATGTCCGCATCCCGCAGCGAGAGAGACTGCAGGCCACGCTGCACCGCTTCCCGCAATTCTGCATACTTGCTGACATCAAACGGCGAGACTCTCTCATTATCTTCCAGCCGGTCATACAATGTATAATCTTCTTCTTCACCCTGCGCTTTATCCAGCGAAGTACAGACGCGCGACTGCCGCTGTAACTCCTCAATCTTTTCCTGTGGCCTTTCCAGAAAATCGGCTATCTCCTGCGGCGAGGCGTCCCGCTGTAATTGCTGCTCCAGCAGCGCCTCTGCTCTTCTCATTCTCCGCCGCTCATCTAACTTATGCCCGGGAACGCGGATAATCCGCTGCGCGCTAAACGATTTCAGGATATCCCGGCGGATCCACCAGAAAGCAAAAGTGCTGAACTTTCCCCGGCGATAATCAAAACGGTCAACCGCCCGCAACAGCCCGATGTTACCTTCCTGCACCAGATCATAGTACTCTATCCCTCGGCCCGCGTACTTGCCGGCAATATATAATACTAGCCGCAGATTAGCTTCGGCAAAGGCTGCACGGCAGTTAAGATAATCCTGTTGCTTTTCCCGGACAACCGAACGCGTTGCCGGGAGAAGTGTAGGATCATCTTTAATTTGGGAGCTCAAGTCCAGCAGCGGTTTATGGTCAAAGTTCGGTAAGAGATTGATTCCCTGCTCAATATAATATTCACGTAACTCTGGCGATTGGCCTTTTGCTCTCTTCAGGGCGTGCTCTAACTGCTGATATTGTTCCACCGTCTCCAAAAAATAGCGGCGGGCTTCCTGATTAGTATTCTGGCGGGGATAGCAGAGCACGGTCTCAATATGCTTCTGATGACGCTGCAGCTGCTCGGCCAGGGAAGAAAGAAAAGTATAGGCCTGCTCGGGCGCTTCCCTGAACAGGCTTTGGGCTAAGCCCGCTTTAGCCTGGGCCAGCTGTTGAGCAGCATAAACTTCGCCGTCAATGGTAAAGCAGGGGACTTTACTGACGCGGTGTTCTAAAGGGTGATGGGGCTCGTCCTGAAGAAGTCCACCTCCTTCCAAAAGCCTATCCCGATGTTGGCGTTCTATCATAGCTTCAACTCTTTTTTTTATCTTCTTTTTACCTTACCAACCATGCTTTTTCTATTATGCTCCAGAGAAGACTTTTTAAAGTTGACGGAAGTTTGTTCGTAGAAGATGAAACCAAGTGCCGCTGGTGAGAGTTTTTTGCTAATTTTTCCTTTTCTCTTTTCCGAGTGTTGCTGCCGGTGCTTGTTCTCCCGCTGGAGCTGCCGGCTGTGTCGGCGTCGGCTGCGTTGTTACTTTAGGCATCGGCAAGGGGCTGGGTAATAACACGTCTTCACACACTTTAATCGCCTGAATGTTGCCTTTATGCAGCGAAGCATTAATGATCTCCTGCATGACGTCCAGCGGAATTCTCTTCTCTTTGCCCCAGAGCTGCTTGATCTCATCTACTTTTTTATCATCGTCCACATAGAGCACCTGCCCTTCCACGTCAATCTTGCCCAAATCAGGCTCATAATTACAGTTGAAGCCGAAAGTAAACCGTAAGCCTTTCTTCCCCTCGATGCCAAAGCCTAAATCTTCCACGTTCTTGAGGGAGACATTGTTGTTGATTTTTATCGTACCACCTTTGGCGTCGAGGCTGCGCTCAGCAGAAATCTTATGTAAATTTATCTTGACGATGGTCATGGGCATCACCTTTTCTAGGTTGATACGTATTATCTCCTGCCCTCTCTTTATAAAGCTTCCTCCATAAACAGTAGATCCGAAAGTACCACAAGATAAATAAATCCTCAAAAAATGATGATGCAGGGGGAAGGGAAAATTGGGTGTGTTCTTGACCAGAAAATGTCGTTCAAGAACTTTTTCAGAATCGAATCTACTGATACTACCGCAAACCCTTTTAAATGAGCTCAATTCTGTCTCCTCTCTATGTCTCCTTCCTTAATCTACGCCGCCTACCGGCACCTGCAACATTGGCAACCGGCCAGGAAAATTCTTCCCGCGGAAGAGCTCCTGGAGCGGAACCAGCCCCTCTTTGCCTTATTTTCCTACTGCTATGCCCTTACCGAAAACCTGTATCGGCAGCTGCCTTCCCGGAAAAATGGCGAAGTTGCCTTTCTCCACCCTTTCAATGTCGTCTCGCTGCTGAAGAAAGCAAAGATTACTGACCAGCTGACGCTCTGCGCCGGGATGCTGCATGATTACGTGGAAGAAAAAGTGGACATGTATAAGCGGCAGCTGGAACGGGAGGGAGTCTTGCGAAACAAGGTCTTTCAAAATAATGAAAAGAAAAAAATTGAGGCCCTGGAGAGGTATGAAGCGCAGGCCTTTCAGGAGCTGGAAGATGATTTGCTGGATTTTACGAAAGAGATTACGGAAAAGGGCCTTCCCCGGCAGCAACTTTCTCTCGGGCTCCGGCAAAATAAGGCTGCTATCTCCCCGCTTATCGGCATCCTGAAACTTCTCACCCGGCATAAACGCCATTTTTATTACAAATCCATCTCGGCGATCTTTGATTGTCCCGATCAACAGCTTAAAGAGCGCGCTATCCAGGTCAAGCTGGCGGACCGCCTGCATAACATCTTATGCCTGGACTGCTTTGAAGAGAAAGGACAGTTGTTCCAGTGCTTCAAGAACCTGTTCATCCTCAATAATGTCAAAGCCTTTTTGGCAGAAGAGTATGGAGTACCGGTATTGCAGGGCGAGAGCTTTTCGGCAACGGAAAAGCTGTTCAACAAATGCGCCCGGGCTACCTATGACGCTTTTCTGGCCGTAGCTCATAATTCCCGGAAGAATGGGATTGCGCCCGTTACGTCCATGTTGCAGCTCGCGTTCAAGAAATATGCGCTGGAGAAAGGAGGATTATGGGCAGTCACCGAGCCTAATGAGAAGGAAGTCCATTTACTGCGCCTGTATCAGGGCGTGATCCGCAAGTATGACGCCCGCCTGCATCATGAATTTGAGCAGCATGAAGCGATGAAAAAGAAGGAATTGCAGTATTGCCGGGAATTTTTTAATCATTATAACTTCAGCCAGGAACAGCTGGAAGCCTTACTCTGCTATAAAGATGCCTATTCACTGAAAGAGATCGTGGCCTACCTGATTTATGATCCGGACTATGTGCTTTCTAAATTTCTTTGTGCGGAGCTGAATAAAGAAGGGAGGATTAAAGGAGATTACTAATTCAGGTGCTGATTCCAACGGTGTCAACCTTCACAGCAACCTTCGTGGGGCACGTCGGATATTCACCCCGTAGGGGCTCGCCGCCGCCGGCATATCTGGAAGTGTTGAAGTCGTAGAATCTACTTAGAGGCCAGTAGGGATTCTTTTTTCTCGCTAGGCTCGCCATAACCGGTAAGAAAGGGGAGGTGTATAAAAAGTTTCGCTTTCTAAATTATTTTTCTCAATCATTTGGAGATGAACTCTACGTTTGCCCTTCCCCTGAATTCTTTATCGCCGGTCACAAACAGGATGTTATTCTCTATTGCAAAAAGGTAGCCGACACAATCAAAAAAAGATAAGCCCTGCTTCTTATGGTCAATTCTATACGTAACCGCTTTAATCAGGAGATCGCGGCCCACTGGCCGGCAGAGGGGAGCAAGTTTCCGATGCCAGTAATTAGCTGTCGGGGCACCAAATTTTCGGTAAAGATCACCATAAAACTCGGCCAGGGTCAGATCAGTGATAATAACATCTTCCGCCAGCAACGTGCTGAAAGCAGGATTACCATCGGCAATTTCCACTAAAGCATAAGTATCCAGGCATTTCATATTAGAACCTGCCGCTTTCCAGAAGTTTCCGTGTTTCCAGAAATTCCTCTCTCGTAATCTTATTGTCTTTGGTAAAGCCAAATAATTCTTTCAAAGGGTTTTCCACTTTTATGATTTCAATAACTACTTGCTGATTTTCCTGTAAGTGGAAATGTTTACGTTCTTGTTTAGGGAGGATTATGCCAAGAGAATTACCCCATTTTTTGGTAGTGCAGGTTATTATCATAGTAGTATCATTTAATGTTTATTTTTTATACAATATGTCTAACTAATATATAAATCTTTTGGTTATATTTTTACAATACAGAGAACAAATAGATAAATAATTTAATCTTTATTATGATTATTTAGTATAGTGTGTATCTATTAATTCTATAATTATTAATTTTTACTTAAATAATATGTTTTATTTTTATTATAATAATCAGCAATTTTTAATTAGAAATAGGATAATCTGGATAAGTAATGCCCTAAAATTTTAATCTTTGTTTGCTATTTCCAGGCATAAACAATCTTAAAAATTTAAGAATAGATTAAAAGATTTAGAAGAGAAATGTTTAAATAGTAGTGCTTATTTTACATATATTATGTCTAATCAAGCAGGGATAGGAATAAGACCGGAGACAATAAACGACGACCCAAGAATCGCCAAATTACTGGCTGAAAGCTTGGTTTTTCACAGTAATTATGATCCGGGAGTGCAAGGTAGTTTAGAAGAGGTATTAAATGTATCTGAATCAACCTATAGACGCCCGTCGAACGCACGTGAATTATACATAATCGATGCTGCATATGACCTCGTAGGTCGTTCAATACCGTATCTAAAAGCGATTTATATGAGAAACTTTGTATCAGTAGAAGAGGCAAAAAGAAGATTTGGATGGCGTTAAAACGTACTGGTTCTGAAATCAACTAAAACTTCGTCTAATATACATTAGACGAACTCTTTGTAACAAAAATTAGCGGAAAACACTGTTAAACAGCATATTCCGCCATAATAATCCTGTGTTTTCTTTGGTTTTCTTGTTAACTACTTCGGGTCTAGCTTCGCTATCTCTCCGCTCGACCCGAAGCGTTTACCGTGTTATAGCGAGGACAGCCTAACCAGCATAGTGCAGCAATGTCTCTGAGGTCAGTCCGCAGGGTTCAAAGGGCGGCTCGCCCTAAACAGTAATTTTCTTCTATTTCGTCATCCACTTCTTCTCCAACAGATAACCAATATTTTAATCTTTGATTAAATAATTAAGAATAAAGTGTGGGCTTAATAGTTTAGTTATTAATTAAATAGTTTATTATCGATATAAACCTATTAATGTATTATTTTGATAATAGATTAAATGTTATAACCAATATTTGTGGTAAAACTAGTTATATTTAATCCAATTATTTAGGATTATTTTATTTTATAAGAAATAAAATATAAAAGCAAATATTATAACTTTTGAAACTGCCCATTATGGACTGTATAAGCTGCTCCTTCATAATGGATTGAAAAACTGGACCAAAATCGGCCTAATTTCAGGCACAGGCCCCCAGAACGGTTTTAGGCTCAATGGTAATAACAAAGTTCGATTGAACTTTTATAGAACCAATTGGTAATGGAAAAGTTTATATACTCCCGGCGATTACCGGAAGGATATGATAGAGAGAAGCAGCATTCCGGAATCAGAATTGCCTGAAAGCTATAGAAAGGTGCTCAGCTTTTTTTTTTCCTTTCCGATGCAATCCCCCAGCCTCAATGACTTAGCCGGGGTCATAAAGTCGTCCAAAACGGCGGTAAAAATGGCCGTCTCTCGCCTAATAAAAGAAGGGTTTCTTAAAAAAGAGGTGGTAGGAAAGACCTGGCGGATTTCTGCTGACCCTAAAAGCCCGCTCCTGATAACCAGAAAGATCCCCTACAATTTAGGGTTGATTTACCGGTCAGATATTGTTAGGAGAGTCTATGAAAGAATACCGGAGGCAAGAGCGATAATTCTTTTTGGGAGTTACCGCTGGGGCACGGATAATGAAAAGAGTGATATAGATATAGGGATCGAAATCCTCGGTGACAGGGCCCTGCACATCGAGCCCTTGCTCACCTTGGACTTTCTGGGTTTCAGGAAAAAAGTTAAAGTAAACCTGCATATTTTCTCCAGGAGCAACCTCGATTTAAACCTGTTCACCAATATTGCCAACGGCATAGTCCTGGATGGCTTGTTAGA
Organism: Nanobdellota archaeon; assembly: GCA_038046425.1. GTDB lineage: Archaea > Nanobdellota > Nanobdellia > Woesearchaeales > GW2011-AR9 > JAHFRS01. The sequence goes on along the minus strand of JBBSWG010000030.1, from coordinate 12,308 downwards.
GGTTCGTCCATGATACGGCAGAAGCATCCGGACAAAAAGAATGCCTGGAGCATTCTGAATGCTGCGGCAGCACAAATGAACTACACCTTAACTTTAGAATCAAGTGATAGTTCAGCTTTTACCATCATTCGGAATATCTATGAATGTTTTCGGATGCTGGGAGATGCTTTATTGGTAGCCGAAGGGATAGAATCCCAGGATCATATGGTACCCCTTAACGAGCTTATGAAAATACCCGTGGAAACCAGCAGATCGATAAAACTGGTCGACAATTTAAGAAGAATGAGGCACAATATTAATTACTATGGATACACGCCTAAAAAAGTGGAAGCTGACGATGCCATTTCTCTGGCCCGGGCTTGTTTTGAGCCTCTCTTTACTGCAGTTCAAAAGAGCCTGGAACAGAAATTGACGGAAAGAAGGTTATATACAAAGTGACACCATGCAAAGTGATATTAAAGAAATAACACGACTAAACTTTATAACCACATATATCCTATAACCTTTTTCCACCATCCCCGAACCATTTTTTCTTTTCCTTGAGATTCCTCTTTTGGATATTTTTCTGACCGGACCTTTCTCTCTAAAGCTATGAATCCTTCAGAATTTCTTGGAAAAGGTGCTTCAGCTTCTCGGTTGGTTAAGTAGCAGCTGAGCGCAAAACAGTATCTCGTTTCGTCATCATTAGGTCCATACTTAAACCCTGCTCTGCGTCTACTTTTTAAATCTTACCCACTTAATTTCAGATTTTACCCCACATAACTTAACTTCTTCTCGTCATGCAGCTCTTCAGCGTCCTTGCTCTTCTGCAGGATGCCCTTTAACTTCTCTTCAAAGGCTTCCGCCTGCTTATAGAGCGGTTTGGGATCAACCTTTAAGCCGGTGTAGGCATCTAAAGCCTTAATGATCTCGGCAGCAGCCTTACTGTCCGGCAGATTACTTCTGGCTTCAGCAAACAAAGCTGTAACTGGCACACCCACACTTTTTGCTAACAAAGCACCGGTAACACCAACGATAATACCTTCCATTAAAGGCTTGGCGACAGAATCAAGTTTCTTTGAAACTTTCCCATCCTGAGTTGTGTAATAAAACACCCGCCCGGATTCCGGATTAGGCGAGCCTACTCCTTCTAAACTGATAATCTCCTTGGCATCTACCATCTTAGCCAATTCTCCCATCACGTCCGCCAATTTCCAGGCCAGATCCTTGCCCACGTTAATCGCATGCACCAGGATCATGTTATAATCTTTGGAATAATGTAAAGAAATAGGCTCAATGATCTTATTCTGATGGATAGCGATCATCGCCGGCACTTCATCCATCTCAATGATGCCGATCTTTTCCGTCTCTAAATGCTCCATCAGGAATTCGGTGGCAATCGTGCCGATCAGCCCAAAACCGGGGAAGCCTTCAATAATCGTCGCATTCTTAGGTTTTTTATTTAAAATCAGTTTCATTAGGGATCACCTGCTTTTATATTTGTCCACCGTTGGCCACTGCTGGTTTACGCTGGACTATTAAAGTTATAGTGAGCTATTTGCTGCTAGTTTTTAAGCCTTTCGCGGTTGGAGTAACGGCTTTAGGTGGTAAAGATCATCGGAATCATGCGCCAATTCCCCCATAAAGTTTTTATACTCTCAAAGTATCATCCTTCGGAAATGCCCCTTAACCCCACCCACAAGCTGATCCTGCATTCGCTGGGCCATTTTTACCTCTCCCTGAACCAGCCGCTGAGCGAGAAGCCCGTTCGAGCGCGAACTTCTAAAATCGTCTTCATCGAGCTGCTGCGTAAATCGGAAATTATTTCCAAGCAGGAACGAGCTCTCTATAGAAACCTGAAAACGCTGGAGAAGAAAAGGCTAATTCGCTATGATCACCATCTGATTCAGTTTACAGAGAAAGGCTTGCGGGAATTAGAAAAAGTGCAGCGGGAAATCCGGCCTTTCCAGGAGATGGAGCACTATTTTCAGAAGGGCATCAAATCTTCCCGGAAACTACAGACGGTGATGGAGTTAGGAAGAAAAGTTTGATTTTTTCAGCGTAAATAATTATCTTTCTACTGCTTTTAATGCTGTTACCGCAGAAAGGCCAGCTGCCCGTCTGGTATCCTCTAGTTCTGCCGCGGTAAGCATTTAATCCCTCTTTGCCCATAAACTATTTCCAGTCATTTCCGGTGGCTTTTTAATGTTTATGGCGCCCAAAATAGTCGGTGCCACATCCGCTAATCCTCCTGTTCTTAACCTTCCCGGGTTATTTGGCCTTAACTTTCCCTGGCTATTGACCACCACCAACGGCACTTTATTCAACGTATGACTGGTCTGCCACCTTGCAGACATATCTTCACAATTGCCATGATCAGCGGTGATGAAAATGATGCCCGGAAATCTCTTGACGATCCCGCCGATCTCCCGGTCAACAGCTTTAACTGCTTTTCGTGCTGCTTTTATATTTCCGGTATGCCCGACCATGTCCCCATTGGCAAAATTAACCACAAAGAAATCATGCTCGTGGATATTCTGCAGGAGAGTCTTAGTGATTTGCTTTACTTTCATTGCCGGCGTTTTATCATAGGTGGTAACGAGCCGGCTGCGGACATGAATCCTTTTCTCATGGGGAAAGACACATTCGCATAAGCCATTGAAGAAATAGGTTACGTGCGCCCATTTTTCAGTTTCCGCAAGACGTAGCTGAGAGATTCCCGCTTCGGAAATGACCTCCCCCAACGTTTTCTGAGGAATAAGGGGGGGAAAAGCTACCGGAACATGGAGCAGTGAATCATATTGGGTCAAGCTCACAAACTTTAAATCAATCAGCCTCTTCCGCTGGAACTTATTGAATTTTCCCCAAACGAAGGCTCGGGTCAGTTCTCGAGCCCGATCACTCCGGAAATTAAAGAAAATAATGCTGTCATGCTCTTCCACCACGCATTTGTTGGTGAGGATGGTTGGTTTAACGAATTCGTCCGTCTCGCCTTGAGCATAGGCATACTTTAAGGCTGTAATGGGATCGCTGATTTCTTTTTTCCCACTTCTTTTCGTTCCAATTTCTTTTCTTCCAATACAATTCACCATGCAATCATAGGCCTGATGCTCGCGGTTCCAGCGGTTGTCCCTATCCATGGCATAAAAGCGGCCCATTATCGTTGCTAAAGTACCAACGCCGAGCTGCTTCATCTTCCATTGCAGTTGTTGAATATATTTTGCGGCTGATTTTGGGGGCGTATCACGCCCATCCAGAAAAGCATGAACATAAACTTCTTTAAGGCCATGCCGTTTAGCCAGTTCCAACAAGGCAAATAAATGATTGAGGTGAGAATGCACCCCGGCATCGCTCAGCAGGCCCAGGAGATGGAGCTTATGCCCTTTTTTACAGTGGTCGATGGCCTCGCGCAAAGCCTGGTTGTTGAAGAATGATTTATCGTTAATGGCATTATTGATCCGCAGCAGATCAGAGTCGATGACTCGTCCGGCTCCTAACGTTAGATGCCCTACTTGAGAATTCCCCATGAAGCCCATGGGCAAGCCGACAGCAGGACCGCTGGCTCTCAGCAGCGTATGCGGATAGTTCTTCCAGAGGCTATTAAGAACCGGCATTTTTGCTGATGCAATAGCGTTCCCTCTTTTTCCCTTCCTGAAACCCCAGCCATCGAGGATGAGGAGCAAGCATTTAGGCACAGAGAACGTAAAAGTAAAAAGTTTATAAAGGCTGCTGTCGTAAACAATGGAGCAGAAACCATTATTACCCTTCCACCGGCACCACATAATTGGTAAACACTAGGGCTACGAGAGCCGTGCCAAATTTCTTTTGGGGTACAAAACTCCGGGTAAGGAGCTGGATCTCTCCCAGATCATAGCCTTCTGAAAAGCCATGCAGATACAATTCTTTCAAGCTAGCCCGTAAGGAGTTACCGGCCTCTTCTTCCGTTTCCGCGCCATTGTATTCACAGACCAATCCCCCATACTTTTTTCCAGTCACTTTATCATACAGCCAGCCGAAGATAATGCCGGCCGTCGCCCGGATTCCTTTGGTAGAACTTGCCGCGGCCATAATCGTCTCTGCTACCGAGCCATGAACATAATGAGCGGGCTTTTCCACTTGAGTAGCAATCGCCGGAAGAATCGAGGAATAGGTTAAGATGTTATAGCATTCAATACCCGCATCTTTGAGCGCCAAGTGATAAGAACCGGCATGCACGGTAATGTCACTCTCGCCGCTGCCCTCGGTAATAAAGAAATCTTTAGGGATTCTGTTACCAAGAAGAATGCTGCTTTCCGCACCCTGTTCTCGCGCCTGCTCGGAAACGACAATAACTTGCTGCATTTCACCGATAATTAATGAGGATTACCATGATTACTGTATCCCTCCATTTATTCCTCCTCTTTTTTGGGAAAAGAAAAGCTGCTTACTTATAAAGATTTCGTTTTTCTGTGAAAGTAATTTTTTGGCGATCACGCCACATATCCAGCCCGTACATATTCCTGTCCCGGCAATCCCCGCACCAAGGCTGGCTCGCTCACGACACGATAAATTCTCGCATTCTGGCCCTGGACACAGAATAATTTGTAAAGAGGGATGCTGATGCTCAACGGGTGCTCGTCCCGGTTCTCCTGTTTCTCTTTCCCCAGCAGAATATAGGTAGAGCCGGCCTGCTGATATAGGTCGCCGCTTCTTACCCCCTCCAGCGGCTGGAATTGGTATTCAACAGTATGCAGCTCTTCCCGTTCCACCAGCTGTTCCAGCAGTTGATCGCTTCTTCGCTGCAGGCTATCCCGCGTGGAGACGACTTTACCCTGGAATTTGCCCTGGAGCCGGGAGAGATTTTCCCGGAAGAATTGGTGTAGAGAGATTTTCATGGTCTGCCGCCAGCTTGACGATCCGGGATGATTTTTGTTATTTTCCTTTAAAAAAATTTCTTAAGCCAGGAGATCAGCCAGTTTTTGATAGCGTTCAGCTTCAGCAGTTCTTCCTAATTCCGCTAAAGTAATTTTGGTAGTCATGGTTTTTACCTCCTCAAATCAATCTTACCCCATACATCACCAGCAACGGGGCAAAGACTATCGCCAGCGTATTCATCACCTTAATCAAAGCATTCAAAGCCGGCCCGGCCGTGTCCTTAAACGGATCTCCCACCGTGTCACCGACTACTGCCGCTTTATGAGCATCGCTGCCCTTCCCGTTGCGCTTTCCTAATCTGCCCGCTTCAATATACTTCTTGGCATTATCCCAGGCCGCACCAGCATTGGCCATGAATAAGGCTAGCAATAAGCCGGAAGCAATCACCCCAATCAACAGGCCGCCTAAAGCTTCCATTCCCAGCAGCAGGCCCACGGCAAGAGGCGCAATGACTGCAATGATGGCCGGCACAATCATGTTCTTCAACGCCGCTTTAGTCACAATGTCCACACAGGTAGCATAATCCGGTTTAGCTTTTCCTTGCATCAGGCCACGAATGGATTTGAATTGCCTACGTACTTCCACCACAATCTTATGGGCAGAGCTGCCGACTGCTCGCAGGCAAACTGCCGAGAAGGCAAACGGCAATAAGGCGCCGACAAAAATGCCGATCAGGACTGCCGGATCGTTCAGCGCAAAGGTAAAAGAGGCTAAAGAGCTTCCTGAATTTATCGAATTTTTAACCAGGGCAGTTAACTCGTGCTGAAAAGCGGCAAACAAGGCTAATGCTCCTAAAGCAGCGGAACCGATCGCGTATCCTTTCGTGACGGCTTTAGTGGTATTGCCAACGGCATCTAAAGCATCGGTCACTTTCCGCACTTTTTTATCCAGGCCTGCCATCTCCGCTATCCCGCCGGCATTATCGGTGATTGGCCCATAACTATCGAGGGCGATGATCATGCCCGTCAGGGAAAGCATGGCTACCGCCGCAATGGCCACGCCATAAATTCCGGCCAGCCAGTAAGCGGTTCCGATCCCCGCTGCAATCACCAGCACCGGCAGCACGGTTGAACGCATCCCTACTGCTAAGCCGCTGATTACATTTGTTCCCGCTCCGGTCAAAGCCGCTTCTGCTATCTTCCTGACCGGCCTAAATTTCGTGCTGGTATAATATTCAGTGATGATGTTGATAAGGAGGGTAATCACTAAGCCCGTTATCGCCGCTAAAAACAAGTTCAGGGGGTTTCTGGTTAAAACTGTAACCCCATAAAAACCGGCTGCACTTAACAAGCCAGCAGCAATCAATCCTTTATACAATGCCCCCATGATATTTTTTGATTTTCCTAAGCGGACAAACTGCATCCCCAGGACGGAAGCGATTACCGCGACGATGCCCAGCAGCAGCGGATATTCAATGGGAGCATTATAAGCACCAGCAACGGCAGGAACCGCTGCCAACAACATTGCTGCCAGCAGCGTCACCACATACGTTTCATATAAATCCGCGCCCATCCCCGCGCAATCACCCACATTATCACCGACATTATCAGCAATCACCGCCGGATTGCGGGGATCGTCTTCCGGAATTCCCTTTTCGACTTTTCCGACTAAATCTGCACCCACATCCGCAGCTTTAGTGAAAATGCCGCCGCCGACACGGGCAAACAAAGAGATGAGCGAAGCGCCAAAACCTAACCCGACTAACAATGTAGGTTCACGGAAGATTGCATATAAAGTGCTTACGGCGAGGAGAGCCAGACCGACGACGGCCATGCCCGTTACTGAGCCGCCTTTAAAAGCAACATCCAGCGCTTCCTTAAGGCCTTTTTTGGCCATTTCTGCGGTCCGGACATTTGCCCGTACTGAAATGCTCATGCCCAGATAACCTGCGGCCGCAGATAATACTGCTCCTACCAGAAAGCCAACAGCAGTTGCCAGGCCAAACAAGTAGAATAAGGCGGCAGTGAGCAACACGGCAAATATCGCCACAGTCTTATATTGCCGCGCCAGATAGGCCAGCGCTCCTTCTTTAATCGCGTTAGCGATCTCTTCCATCTTCGGCGTGCCCGCTGGCAACTTCATAATTCTTGAGGCCAGATACCAGGCATAGCCTAAAGCTGCTAAACTAATTACAATTGCCAGTATGCTTACCCATATCATGATGCAACACCCCCGGTTGATTATTAGATTTTAGTTTTTTTTCGTATTTCAGGTATTTATATATTTTTAGGTGGTGGGGGAGATATATAGAAAATTCTGAGGACAACTTACTTTTTCTTCTTCCGAATCTCCTGGAGAATTCTCCGTTCTATCTCTCCTAAAGCCGCTTCCTGGGCACTGTAAAGGCTAATTCTCATCTTCCGGTGATCTGAAAGGTCAGAGGGACCAAAAGGACTCACGGTGTGACCAACATCCTCTTCCACCTCTTGTTTGACAGTTACCCCACCTAAATGATAGATAGAAATTTCCATTCCTTCGGCAGTAGCTGCTGGCACCCGATACGAACTAACAAGTATGGCCTCTTCAAGCTCTTTCAGCAAGCCGGGACAAGCACCATGATAGATCTCCTTTTCCATGAAAGCAGGTCTGCTGAAAGAGGTTAATAAGTTTTATGGAAGTAGACGGAACAAAAGAAGCTGGTTTAACATAACCTGTACTCCACGCTAGATGGTTTTGAGTTGAGGTTGAGAGCGACGTATTTCATATAGATGAGTCCAATCCATTCAAAACCATCAATGCTCTCCCAGATACCCTTTATACGCATACTTCTGCGTCTGCATGTCAAAATATTTCTTCAGGATCGAATGCAGGTTCTGGATGCGGTAATATAACTGGTCGTGGTAGATGCTTTCGATTTCTTTCTTATGGACGACATCAGAGTACCAATCTCCCAGCTTTTTCGCTAATTTGCTGCCGCCAAACTTCTTCTGCCAGTCATAACCAACTGTGCCGCGGATGATCATATAAATCTTAGCATTGGTCAGGGGCTTGCGCTTGCCTTCCACTTCGACTTCCACCTCGGTCTGCTCCCAGGAATGGATGGTAAACGTGACCTGAAAGGAGATGTACTCAGTAACTTTCTTATCAATCACCCAATCTAGTTCCTGCTCTGCTCCTTTAGGATTAGGCACTTTATGCTTATAATTCAGCTCGTGCCACTTGTAGCCGTAATGCTTGGCCCAATCGATGACCGCGGTATATAAGCCATCAAAGTCAAACAGCCCCGAGTACCGTAAGGTCATGACCGGAACGTTGAACGCACCCATAACCTGGAGAAACGGAACCTGTTATATAAATATTTCTGGACGCTGATAGCGCAGCCGGACTAACGGGATATATGTCTCCAGCTGGATAAGACCATTTGATCGCTGGGAGTAGGCATATCCGTAAGCTAAAAAATTTGCGGGAAGGGACTCTCCCTTTCCGGCAGTAGACAACTCTTCGTTGATAAGCTCTTCATTGATAAAGTAAACCAGTTTACCTTTCACGCGCTCAACGGCCTCTATTTTTCCCCTCTCCCGCCGTTCCTGGTGGGCTGCTTTAAGTTCCAGGGTGGAAAGATGTGCTTTCCGCAACGAAATTAGCCGGGAAGAGAGCTGAGAACCAAGGCGCTGATAGCTTTTCATGGTGAGAGGCTTTCCGGCTAATTCACCTTGGCACAAAGCCCGATCAATCTGTAAGGCACTAATGCTTCTTCCCTGCAGAGAGCTGACCAATTGGTAGGCCTGCTCTACCCAGCGTGCCTGTTCGCTATCTAAAGCGATTGCTAAAGGCACTTGCTGTAATTCTATAATCTGCAGGGTATCCGGGGGTCGAATAAAGGAATCCATGAGAGGTTTGTCCCCACCCTCGCTAGTTTAAAAAGTTTACTACTCTCTGTAATACTTTACTCCAGTGAAGCAGAGGACGGGTACGTGAGCGAGCCAGAGGCGAGCTCTAGCAAGTCGGGCCAAGAAGACGGGCGAGCCACTCGTGCAACACGAGTGGAATTCTGACATTTAAACAGAGCCGCCAGGGTGGGCACTCTCTAAAAGGTCCCTTAATGCCGAGACATAGGCCGCCGTACGTAAATCCCACTGGTTCTGCTGAGAAATTCTCCAGACTTTGTCTAGGGCGATCTTCATCTTCCGGCTCAATTTTCGTTTTACCGTTTCTTCATCCCACTGCTGCTGCTTTCGGTTCTGCCGCCATTCAAAATAGGAAACGGTGACGCCGCCGGCATTAGCCAGAATATCGGGAATGACCACCACGTTATTCTTCCGCAGGAGAGCATCTGCTTCTGCCGTTGTCGGACCATTGGCCAACTCCAGAATAACCTTTGCTTTAATTCTGGCAGCATTTTCAGCAGTGATGACGTGCCCTAAAGCCGCGGGAATTAAAATATCGACCGGCAACTCTAACAGCTCTTCATTGGAAATAAAGCGGCAGGGCCCTTCTTTAGGCATCTGCTCTAAGCTGCAGACTGTTCCTAGGCAATAACAGCCTAACAGGCCGCCGGCTTTCTTGACTTCTTCTGCTTTTATCGGATTGATACCGGCGCTTTCTTCGGTATAAACGCCGCCTTGGGAATCGCTCACGGCCACGATCTTATAGCCGCGGGCAGAGAGTAATTTAGCTATATTCATCCCGGCATTGCCAAAACCCTGGATGGCGACCGTAAGTTTGCTTTTGTCATCAGTTCTTCCGGCGAATTTTAACTTTTTTAGTGCTTCTTCAAGAACATAGACCCCGCCTAAAGCGGTAGCGATATCCCGACCAGCAGAACCGCCTTTGTCGAGAGGTTTTCCGGTAATGAAAGCTGATGCGTTACTTCCTTTGCTTCTCTCCGCACCTGTTTCTTTTCCCGTCTTCCTCCCTTTCAATCTCTTCTCATTCAACTTTTCAAATTCGTCCAGCATCCAGGCCATGATCTGCGGATTAGTATTCACGTCGGGAGCAGGAACGTCTTTGGTGGGGCCGAGATTCTTATAAAAAGCCCGCACATAAGCCCGGCTCAACTCCTCCAATTCTGCTTCCGACAGCTCTTTAGGATTAACACTCACTCCGCCTTTCGCCCCGCCAAAAGGAATGTTAACCACCGCGGTTTTAATGGTCATCCAGAAGGCTAACGAAGTGACTTCTTCTTTAGTGACGTGGGGATGGAAGCGGATGCCGCCTTTATAGGGTCCACGGGCATTGTTGAATTGGATACGGTAAGCAGGATAAGATTTGCCGGCAACGGTAAGCGTGGCCTCTAAGATTCGATCAGGGGTAGTTAATTTTTGAATGTCTTCCGGGCGAAGCTGGGCAAGAGGGGCAATTTGCTGCAGGAAGGTGCGGTAAGGCATTTTCTAAGTATATTTTCTAAGGATAAAAATAAAGTTGTTATAAAGGTTGTGGAGAATTTTGCAAGCAAAATTCTTAGTGTGGGGAGCGGGGAGAGAGCAAGGAGAAATCGCAGTATAACTTCCATCCCTTTCCAACCTATCCAAACCTATTTAAAGTGCTGCTGCTCTCAAGGGAGGAATGGTTAAGGCGAAACCCAGGTGGCAAAGGCCTGCGGTATACCCTGGCTTGTGCCAAATAAAAACCATCGCAAACAAATAAACATTATTCCCACATTAAAGATGGTAGCGGGCAGGCAGAAGAATCGGCATTTCACTAAATTCAATCTTCCAGTAATTTAAAAACTCTTTCATTGGAGCGCTCGTCTCCAGCGGGCAAATGATGACTGTGTCAGTATATTTCTTTGCCCCTAATTTGTGTACTATGCCCTGCTCGTTCCCGCGGCCATAAAGGCTATAATAAAAGCGCATCCGTTCTGATTTTGTTTTTGAGGTCAGCCTATAGACGAATAAGACTCGGGAGGTAAAGCCCAGCCCCTCGGCCAGAGCCACACGGTAAATTAAGCTATAGCCGTTCGTCAAGAGGCCTTCCCGGGCCAGGAATTCCCGGGCCAGAATCTGGTGATAGGTTTTAGGGATCACCTCAACCCGTCCGGCAATCTTTCGTTCCAAGAGACGGCGAAATTCCTGAGTCAAAGCATGATCCGGCCGATCCTTGAAGAGCAAGAGGAGATCGATGTCCTCTGGTTTTTCTTTCCCTGTGCGCAGCGAGCCAAAGAGAATGATATCAATAAGTTTTGTCTCCTGCCGGGCAAAGAAGGCCTGCGCTTCAGATTCCAAGATGCGTAGCAATGGTTTTTTTGACATTATCACGGAGTTCGGGCGTCACGTTGGTATTAATAACAAAAAGCATGTATATAAATCTTTCTGTTGGCAGTAACAACAATTAGAGACATTACCAACAAAAAGTGATATTTTAAGTTTTTTTGTTGGTTTTACCAACAAATGGTGCAGGTATTTTCCGGCAGCGTTCCCTGATCACCAGCTCCTTTTCTTCCTACTGGGGTGGGCTCCTGAGAACACAACTATCCAAACTCAATCTCCACCCTCTCCCCTTCCTTTGGCACATACTCCCCATAACGGAAAGATTCTTCTCCATTCACCAGCAGGCGTAATTGATGCTGTTCATCACGGCAATAGCTATCCTTCCCCAGAAACAGATCTTTCCCCAGGAACAGGCATTCAGAAGTCAGGCCGAGGTTCAGCTTCTCCAGGATCAGAGCGAGCGGAAATTCAAATGAATGAACACTTACCAGGGAACTTTTAACTAGGGGGCTGGTGGAATCCTTAGAAGAATCTCTGGAATCTTTAAACTGAACAAATAAATCTTTACTGTTGCTGCGGTTGACTAAATCCATCCTTTTTCCCTCTACGGTGATGGCCAGGGTAAAAGTGGTAGCTGCTGCCGCATACGGGTATAAAGCTGCCTCTTCACAGCCATTCTGCTGGCAGAGGTTTTGGCTGCAGAGAACTTCCACTGGCTTATCTTCGCAGAGCAGGTAGCAATCAGCATCAGTCTGGCAGAGACGCGGCTCGGCCTGGTTCTGGCCATTCTGATCCACCGGATTATTGCCGATATTAACCAGTGGGATGCTGAAACCTAAGACAATCATGATCAGGAACAGAATCATGATGACTTTGCTGAAGCGTTTGGTGTTGAGCATAATTACTGCTAGGAATAGCGGGGGGATTAAAAAGATTTCGAGGAAAAGTATATATAATGCTACCCTTCCTAGCAGAACATGAGCTTTAACCCCCTTCTGCGGCACCTCGTTCTCAGCCTAAGCTTTGCCGCCTGCAGTTCTCCTTTTGAAGCTGAACAGTATAGATATAATGGCGATGGAGGAACAGTTCCCGGGCCGGGTTCTGAACCGGGAAACAATGCTGCTGATCAGGCTGGGGATAAAGATTGTTACACCAGCGGCTGTACCAGGACGAGCTGTACGTTCTATGATGACTATGCGGGAAAAGAGCTTGATGCCTGTAGATGGAACGTACGAGCCGGCTCCCCTTATCTACGGGATGGCTATC
>JBBSWG010000029.1:1780-14529 GCA_038046425.1 Nanobdellota archaeon | reverse complement strand
ACAAGAATTTGCAGCTTTAGGATTTATACCAGAAGAAGATTATCATAAGAATCGTCAGTTCGGCGATAAGGGACAAGCATTGTATGTTAAGAATTTTGTAAAAGAACACGATTACATTAGCTTCTTTTATATTGAAGGGTCAAAAGATCCAGATACTTTAGAATATTCATTGAGGCTTGATAAGCTTGTTCATCTAGAAACAAATAGGTTTGTTTCAGAAATGATGGTTAATGCTTTTAGACCGAAGAGAGAAGCAGAACAGCTTGATGATGCGGTGAAAAGTTTCAAAGAGGAAAGAGGAATTTCTAAAAGTGTTCAAATAGGAATTAAAGCGAGTTATAAGTATAAGCTAACTGATCTGGATATAAATGGTGTGGACTTGGCCTCAATATATGCTGATTTTGAAAAGGCTTTGATTGGACTTGGTTTCATAGAAGCAAGTATAAAAGACAAACCAACGCGTATGATTTATGGCGCACAAGTGGGAATTATTTAAGTTTTTTTAACATAATGGCGTCAACTTCCCGCCACTTTGCGCCGAGGTGCGATGCAGGTTTTTCCCGCACGTCCAAGGTCTAGTAAACATTGATTAGTTCAGTAAGAACATTCCGCCACAGTTGTAAGTGCACTTTTAACCGAAAGTTTTAAATAGTGGTGTGCCCATACACCGTTTATGACTTACGTTGAGACTATTAAGAGAGGAAATAAGGGATACTATTATCTCACTAAGAATCTGAGAATAGGTCTTAACACCTGGAAGAAGATTCGGGTTTATATTGGTGATAAAAAACCAACTAGATCAGGGATACAGAAGTATGCTGAGCAGATTGAGAGAAAGATAGAACAGGAAGGATTAACAAAATCAGAATATTCCTATTTGTCTTCTGAGGATGCGGAAACACTTCAGGATCTAAAAGAGAGTTTTAAAGATTGGTTAAAACAAACACCGGAAAGCCTCAAAAATAAACTCTATGATGATTTTGTAATACGGTTTACCTACCATAGCAATGCTATTGAAGGGAATAGGCTTACTTTACGGCAGACAGCTCTTATTCTTAAAGATAAAGTTATTCCCTCTGGCGTACGGGCATCCGACTATCATGAAGCAGTTAATGGGAAAGAATGCTTAGACTTCCTGAAAGGATACACTGGAGAATTAAACAACAAATTATTAGAGAAAATCAACAGTATTTTAACCAAAAACACGGGTGTTGTTTATGGTGGAAGAATCAGATTTTTTGAGGTTAAAATTGAAGGTTCTAAGCATGTTCCCCCTCCAAATGAAGAAATAAAAGAGCATTTGTTAAATATGTATAAATGGTACAGTGCTAATAAGCATAAATTGCATCCGTTTGAATTGGCTACGATGATTCATGCTAAAATAACTTGGATTCACCCGTTTGAAGATGGAAATGGCAGGACTTCTCGGGCCATTATGAATTGGATTTTGATGAAGAATGGTTATCCAATGTTCTTTATTCCGTTTGAGAAACGAGAAGGATATTATATGGCTTTGGAAGAAGCTGATAAAGAAAATTTTAAAGACTATGTTGCCAGAATGTTACGGTTAATTATTGATCAAGTAAGAAGTTACGGGCACAAAGAGAAGAAAAAAGAATAGCGTATGGGCACATAAATAGTTCAGTTTTAAAATTTTGCCAAAAAAATCAGAAATAATTCCTGTGGTATTTACATCAAAAGGATTACGTGAAGAGGTAATGGGTTGTTTTCCTCTCGGTTATCATTCCCATGATCTTTTTCATAATTTTGTATAAAAATCAAAAGGGGCAGAATTTTAAACCTGAAAGGAAAAAGATAAAAATAATCGCAACCTTTAAATTAGCGGCTTATTCCCGCCCCGAGCAATGACTATCTCCATCAAGAAACTTCATCCGGCGGCGAAATTGCCCGCCTACGCTCATCTCGGCGATGCCGGCCTGGATCTGTATTCAGCGGAAACCACGACCCTTCTTCCCCAGGAGAGAAAACTCATCTCTACAGGAATAGCTCTGGCTATTCCTGCCGGCTATGTGGGCTTAGTCTGGGATAAGTCCGGAATAGCCACTAACCACGGTCTGAAAACCATGGCCGGGGTGATTGATGCTGGCTATCGAGGCGAAATCAGAATCCTTATACATAACCTATCCAGTAAACCGTACACGGTCGAAGCCGGCAGCAAGATCGCTCAACTCTTGATCCAGCCGGTGGAGCGGCGGAAGATGGTGGAAGTAGACGAGCTTGATGACACTAGCCGGGGGGAGAAAGGGTTTGGCAGCAGTGGGATACAATAAATGATTTTGAATAATCACCATTCTCTACGTTTTTACCTTTTCATCTATATCTTTAACTACCTAGGGGTGTTCTTTAATCACATTCAAAGCCTGTTGGAGGAATGTACTGGGTGGCATTAAACCACTCTTTAATACTCACATACATTTATTAGTCCTGCGCCCTTTCCTAGGCTTTATGCCCGTAAAATCAGCGGAACCACCACCAGCTTTTGATGCCGCCAAGCTCTATGTCTGGATCCGCGCCCTGGAAGGTAAAGTTAACAACTTGCTGCGGGAAGTGGAGGTGCTCAAGAACGATTTCACCCGCAAGCAGAGCGAGTTGCGTAAGGATGTGAAGACGGTCAATGACGATTTCCTGGAGTTGCGCCACCAGCAGGAGGGGACGCTGCAGAAGATGGATCTGGTGGTGAAAGAGCTGCGGAAAACCGCGGGAAGGGAAGAGGTTCAGGTCCTTAAAAAATACCTGGAATTATGGAGCCCGCTGAATTTTGTCACCCAACGGGACGTGGAGCGGGTGGTGGAAAGCAGGTTAATGCCAGGGGCGAGGGGAACATTAGAACAGAAAAATTAAAAAGGTGATCTTTCATAAAAAGGTGATCTCTAATGCCGAATGGTCTCATCTCTGAGGTTCTGGAGCTCCGCAGTCAAGGCTTGTCGGATGCCGTCGTGAAGCAGGAATTGCAGTCCCGCGGTTATTTGCCCAGCCAAGTCGAGCAGGCGCTGCAGCAGGCCGATACGCCCTACCCCTCAGCGGCTTCTGGTTCCGTGATGCCTGCTCCGGATCAGGGCAACATCTATGAACGGATCGAGGAAATCACTGAAAGCATCGTCGATGAGAAATGGGACGATTTAATTGCGGAAGTCAAGAAGATTGTGGAGTGGAAGGAATCGCTGGAGCAGAAGCAGGCGAAAGTACAGGCTGATCTGGATAAGTTGAAGGAAAACTTTGCAGCCTTGCATCAGGGCGTTCTTGGCCGCTTAGAGGATTACGATGAGCGGATGCAGGATGTGGGAACCGAATTGAAAGCAGTGGGGAAGGTCTTTAAGGATGTTATTCCCGTGTTTGTGGAGAATGTGAAAGAGTTGAAAAGTGTTACTGAGAGAGCGCAGGGGAAGCAATGAATTGATTCGTTAAAAAAGGAAATAAACCATTTAATCAATGAAAGAAAAAATAAAATTAAAAAATGTATAATTACTTTCTCTTTCCTTTTCCGGTCATGGCCGGTGCACACAGCGCTGCGCAGTTCGGGCATTTGTTAGGAACTAACAGCTTCACGAGCCCGCCGACGACCATCAATACCGCCAGCCACTTGATCCAGCCATCTATTCCCATCCAGCCCGGCCAGACATACGCGTTCAGAAGCAGCAGGGCTCCAAACACTACTTTGTAAATTCCATGGCAGCGATGACACATTCCACATCCCATGTTAATCACCTCTTTTAATCGAGAATAATCCCGGTATTTAAAAGCTTTGCTCTAGGCGCTGCGTTTCTTCCAGATCTTTATCAGCTTTCTCGATGCGGGTTACAACCTTCCACTGCGGTAAAATTCGGGCATTGATCCATTCCATCAGATAGTAGAATAAAGGGAAGAACAGCACGATGGCCAGAGCGATCTTCCAGCTTAATTCGATCTCCTGGTAAATGATAGGTGTAAACATCAGCAGGACATAGGTGGTTTCTCGTACCCTTCCTAATTTAGTGACAATGTTATGCCCGCGCATTCCTTCGATCAGAATCATCAGCCCGTACATGAACACTAAACCGATCAGGACAAACTTTACCACGAGCGACCAGCTGAAGCCCGCCATAGATTCGATCACCGTACGTATCCAGTCAAAGCTGACCCAGAAAACGACGACGCCATTGGCAATGGCATTTCCGATCGACGTTCCTTTCCGCTCCTGGAAGAAATCAGTCACGAACCAGCTCAAGTAAATAGGGATGATGATCCATAACATCTCTAGGTGCAAAAAGGGAGCAGCAAAAATTTTTAGCCAGTTCCAGAACAGGTAAAACAGCTGGATGAAGAACCAGCTGCTGCCGGCCCCGATGCTAGTCCAGAAGCTCATTTCAGGGATAATAACGGAAAACTTTATAAAATATTAGGACTATCACAGAATAACAGCAGGGAGAGCACCAGTCTCGCTCTTCGCTTCCTACATCTTATTGCGGCGCCTCCCCGTAACTTTGCGGATACGCAAAGTTCCGAAAATCCCGGGGATTTTCGATAGGGACAACCCCCTCCGCAAGCAATGTTAACCTCGCTTGTATCGCTCGGTAATTGGTGCTCTCCCTGCTTTAGGATAGTGAAGTATTACGGCAAAAAGTAAAGTTTATAATCTTTCATCGGTTAGTACCTGCGGTGCAGCCAGAAAAAAGAGGTACCATGAGTAAAACCATTTTCCTCGGTGCAGATCATGCCGGCTTTGCCCTCAAGGAAAGATTAAAGCCTTATTTGAGAAAATCAGGATATGTGGCTATAGATTGTGGCAATACTCAACTGGATCGAAATGATGACTATCCGCTCTTTGGAGCAAAAGTAGCACGAAAAGTCGCTCCTGACAGCAACAGTGTTGGCATCTTAATCTGTGGTTCTGGACAGGGTGTCTGCATTGTTGCCAATAAGATCAAAGGTATCCGGGCAGCTGTCGCCGAGCATATTGTCGATGCCGTTCAGGCCAGGGCAGATGATGACTGTAATGTACTCTGCCTGCCCGGGAGGATGATAACGCTGGTTAAAGCAAAAAAGATTGTTCAGGCGTTCTTACATACCTCATTCAAGACGGAGAAAAAATACCTGCGGAGGATCAATGAAGTTAAAAGAATAGAACGGTGAGAGATAGAACAATGGCCCAACTCATCTACCCTTCCATCATCGCCAGGAATCAGCAGGAATTAAAGGAGAAGTACAGCCAGTACGCTCCGTTGCAGGGAATAGTCAAAACACTGCATCTGGATATCGTTGACGGCCGCTTTGCCCCAAATAAATCACTGCAGTTCCCATTTAAGCTCTCTTCCCAATTTCGCTATGATGCCCATTTGATGATTAAAGACCCCGAACTCTGGATTAAACGACAGTTGCGCTCGAGTGGCCTTCAGGGTAACACCAGGAAGAGTAACACCAAGAGCCTCATTAACCTGTTCATCCCTCATTTTGAAGCGATTTATTTTCATTCCCGCTACATCTTGTGGATGAGGCAGTTGAAGAAGCCGGTGGCTTTTGCCATTCTGCCGGAGACCAATGTAACCCATCTTAAAGAGCATCTTCCCTATATGGACTATGTGCTGGTGCTGGCAGTGCACCCCGGATTCTATGGCAGTAAATATATGCACTCGGAATTGCTGAAGATTAAACCAATCAAAAAGGTTAATCCCCGGGTTAAGATCATTGTGGATGGGGGGATGAATCCGGAAACAATTACTGAAGCAAAGAAAGCAGGGGCGGATTTATTTGTCTCGGGATCATATCTGGTGAATAATCATAATGCCCGGAAAGCCTTCCGAGAATTGAAGAGAGAGTTACGATATTAAGTTAATTTTATATACCCCGTCTTCTTTCCTTTCTTCCAAATGAGGTGAACCTAATTTATGGCAGTAAAAAAGAAAAGTAAGGGAAAGGCTGGCAAAAAGAAAGCCGTAGCCAGGCCTAAAGCAAAGCTCAAGAAGAAAGTCTGTGAGTTTTGTTAGGGAACCTTTATCGGCTTTGTTGCCGTTATCGTCCTAGCCCTTCACGCCTTGGGGTTAATTTAAGATGGTAATTGCTGTTATCACTTTACTTTTAAATGTGAAACTTATTCAACAATATTAAATATGAACCTTAAATCATGACACTCATCCACTCTTTCCCCAAAATCACGAACCTAAAGAAGCTAAAGCTGTTAGCCAACCAGATCCGCCAGGACGTCATCCGCATGCTGGTCCAGGCCGGTTCCGGGCATAGTGCCGGCCCGCTGGGCATGGCGGACGTGTTTACGGCCCTCTATTTCAATGTTCTTCATCATAATCCAAAATATCCGGACTGGAACGAGCGTGATTACCTTATCTTAAGCAATGGTCATATCTGTCCGGTACGGTATGCCGCTATGGCTAATGCCGGTTACTTTCCCCGTTCGGAGCTGTCCACGCTACGTAAATTCGGCACCCGCCTGCAGGGACATCCCCATCGTACTTCTTTACCGGGCATAGAAAGCACCTCCGGACCGTTAGGCAGCGGGTTAAGTCAAGCGGCAGGAGTAGCCCTGGCCCTACGAATGGACCAGAAGAAAAATCAGGTTTATTGTATCATGAGCGACGGCGAGCAGGACGCCGGGCAGACCTGGGAAGCGGCCTTATTTGCCGGCAAGCAGAAGCTGCATAACCTGACGGGAATCCTTGACCGTAACAATATCCAGATTGATGGCCATACGGAAGAGATCATGCCCTTAGAGCCTTTAGCCGAGAAGTATCGGGCATTTAATTGGCACGTGCTGGAAGTAGATGCTCACAATATACCGCATTTCATTGATGCCAGTGAGGAAGCGAAGACGATCTACGAGAAGCCGACGCTGATCATTGCCCACAACATTCCGGGCAAGGGCGTTTCGTTCATGGAAAATGATCATGAATGGCACGGCAAGCCGCCGACGAAAGAGCAGGGAGAGATTGCCCTGAGGGAATTAGAGGTGTGGAAAGAAAGAATAAGAGGGGGAGAGGATTAAGAAATGGGAAACATCAATCCGGTAGCGTATCTTGTACCAACTTTATTTACCTCCGTCAAAAGAGTCCTCACCCGTGACGGCTATGGCCGGGGCTTAGTCAAAGCGGGTGAGAAAAATCCCAACGTCGTCGTGCTCTGTGCCGATCTTACGGAATCAACCAGAAGTCTCTGGTTCCAGCAGAAATTTCCGGAACGGTTTATCGAAGTGGGAGTTGCCGAACAAAACATGGCTTCCCTGGCTGCGGGAATGGCGATGGCCGGCAAAGTCGTATTCATTTCTTCTTATGCTGTGTTTAGCCCTGGTCGGAACAATGAGCAGATCCGTACGACCATCAGCTATAATAGCTGGGGCAGCAAGCCGGGAAAGGAAATCAATGTAAAAATTGGCGGAGCGCATGCCGGCCTTTCCGTCGGGCCGGACGGCGCCACGCACCAAGCCCTGGAAGATGTGGCCTTAATGAGAGTACAGCCGGGCATGACCGTGCTGGTGCCCGGTGATGATGTCGAATGCGAAAAGGCAACCATTGCGGCGGCTGCCTGGCCCGGTCCCGTCTATATCCGTTTTGGACGGGCAGCATATCCTTCCTTCACGACGGAAAAGACACCATTTTCCATTGGGAAAATGGTAGAATTCAGGACCGGGAGGGATTGTACCATTGTGGCGAATGGCCCTCTGCTTTATGAGGCCCTACAGGCAGCAGAAAAATTAAAGAAAGGAAAAGAAGAAATTGACTGCCGGGTTCTTAATTGTCATACAATCAAGCCGTTGGATAAGGCCATGCTGTTGAAAGCTGCTAAGGAAACTGGCGGCCTGGTAACCGCAGAAGAGCACCAGATTACCGGCGGGTTGGGCAGTGCCGTGGCGGAATATCTGTCAGAGAACTGTCCCGTACCGCTTCAGCGCATCGGCGTGCGGGACCATTTCGGTGAATCCGGCAGCCCGGAAGAGCTGCTGAAGGCATTTCATTTAACCGCAGAGGACATAATAGCGGCGGTTCGTGCCGTCGTGAGGAGAAAACGAAGATGAAGAAGAAAAAGTCGGGAAAAGAGTTTATCTGTTCTACCTGTGGCTACGAGGCGACAAGATTAGCCCGCTTATCCCATTGCCCTCTCTGTCTCCTCTGCCAAGGCTGTGGAAAAAAAGTGCGGCAGTGCTGCTGCCGAGAAGGGGAGTAAATTAAAACCACGAGGTGAGGTTCATGCCGGAATGTCCTAATTGTGGCGAAGACGTGGCGGAATCACAGATCTGCACTAGGTGTAAACAATGTGTAAGCTGTTGTGAATGTGAATACTGAGAATTTTGCAAGCAAAATTCTCCAACGAAACTCCCGTACCCCTCACTGGGTGGTTATGATTCGACGTTGACCTCGACGTATTTTACGTAGAAAAGCACGGTTTATTCAAAACCCTCCATTCAAAACCATCTACTGAACTAACAAAACCTTTATATACGATAGCTGTTCTAGGGAACAAGGGTGAATGATTATGGATGAAGGAGCAAGACCACTGGATACTTTAAATCTGTCCCGAAACAAAGCGGTTATCGTGGAGTTAAAAAACGGTTATCGCTACGTCGGCAAGCTGAAGGCATTTGATATTCACATCAACATCGTCCTGGAAAATGCGGATGAATATCATAATGGGGAAGTAAAACGCAAGCTGGGCACCGTCTTTATCCGCGGGGACACCATCACGATTCTCTCTCCTTCCTAAAGAGGATCCTAGAGACGGCGGCCATAAACTAGAGCAAATCTAACTCCGGCAGATTAACCTGACCATGAAAGGAACACCCAGCCACGGGCGCAAGACGGGCAAGAAGACTCATATCCGATGCCGCCGCTGCGGGCAGCGTTCTTACCATATTCAGAAGAAGAAATGTGCTTCCTGTGGTTTTGGGGTGCAGAGCACTCTCCGGCGTCCTCACTGGCGGAAGAGAGGATAAAAAGCAGTTATTTAGTTTTCTGTAGTTGCGCCTTCATCTCCTCAAAATATTCCTGACAGCGCGTTTTGATGTCGCGGATCTTTATGGAACCGCACAAAGCAGTCTCATTGGTGGCTTTGGCGATCTTATAGATGCAGGCATCACGATTTATGGGATTTTCCAAGGTCGAACAGAGTGTCGTATTCCGCATCGCGATGCCGATTCGATACTGGCAGAACTCCTGTTCTTCCGCCGGAAGAAATTCGCAAAGAACGGGATTGTTGGTGCGCGCGATCAATTCCTGGTAACAATCATATTGCTGCCGTGGTTCATTGATCAGCAGGCAGTAGGTGTCTTTCTCTCTCGACAAAGCCAGATGGTAATGACAGTTGTTTTTCCAATAGGGATCGGTAATTAAGCGGCAGATACTGTGGTTTTGCGTCGATTCCGCCAGTTGCTCCTGGCAGAAAGCTTTGGTCTGCTCCTGCTGAATGAGATCGCAAACTCCAATGTTCTTGCTGGCCTTCGCTAACTCGGCCACACAGGAATCGCGAAATTGCCCGGGGCTCATCTTACTGCATTTGTTCGCTTCAAAATAGCAGTTATCCCGGGCGCTGCCGGAGAGAAAAAAGCAATTTTTTCCGGGCACGCCGCTCACCGATCCGGGAATGGTGCAAGCAGCCAGGGCTAGCAGGAGGATAAGAGCGGCAAAGAGAATAACGTGTTTTATGATCTCAGGTTTTATTCTCATGGTTCATGATCTCCCTAAGCATCCTTAAGCCAGAAGACCTATTTTTAAACTTTGTGACAATTCAAAATAAATATTGGAATACCTAGGTGGGGGCACAATCCAAAAAGTGAGTGATTTCTGAGGGAAGAGCACTATCGCCACACTCAAAAAAATAATCCCAAGAGCGAGCTGCTCGTGCCTTTCCCCTGAACAACGCCGCCTGTGCCGTTCGCCTCGCCGACGCCAGCTGTTATTCCCTAAGCAAATTGGCAAGTATCACAACAAGGCGTCGGAACGATAGACGAAGCTCCGTAAATAGCCTAGCTCGGCTCACCTCTTGGCACGGGCGGCGGCGTTGTTCAGGAAATCATTCCCAAAATGGATTGTGCCTAGGTGGGGGAAACTTTAAATAGCTCTCCTTCTCTTCTAAGGTAAAAATGTCGACAAAAGAGGTTCGACTGCTGTGGGCAGTTTTGGTGGTAGCAGTGATCCTGGTAGCAATATTCATCCTTCGCCAGGAAAGTTCCTACACTGGATCGTTGGTCGGGATTGTCGGAATAATGGCTTCTCCGGAAGTTTCCCGGGAAAAAATTTGGGATTTTGCCCTTCCCGCGGATTATGCTTATGATACCAGTAAAATCAATCTGAGTGGCGGGGAAGCAAAATTGATTCCCAGCGTAAGTACGCAGACGACTTCAACTACCACCACAGTGGAAATTACCCTCTCTTCCGCGACGGTGTACGAGGAAGATGATGGAGAGATTGAGTCTGAGGACGGGACGAGCAAGGTGACGTCGTTAGGGCAGGGCAATGTCCAGCTTAAGGATGGCAAAAAAGTTCTGGGCGTCACCTTTCCCCAGAATCTCAAGAACAGCGATGTCTTTTCCGTCTATCTGCTCAATGGCAGCGTGGGCAAATTATATGTCTGTGCGAGTTCAGCGGGCTGCACCAGCGCTGAGCACGGGGAGCTTTCGCTTAATTCTGGTGAGGAAGGATGGAGAAATATCACTGTATCCAGTCTCAACTCACCAAAAACCACTTTTTATCTTGATTCTCCCGCCCTCAACCCTTCCGATAAGATGAAAGTTGATATGCTGAAAGGGTATAATATCACGGTTAGCGAGGAGACTACTACTACTACCACCTACCCGGCTTCTGCTGCACTGGAAACGGCTGATCTACAGCCTACTGACTTAAAGCGCTGGAATATCTTTACCAAAACAGAAACATTGAATGGTCAACAGATAGATTACGCTTATTCTGCCAATTCTGGTTCCTCCTGGAGCGCGATGCCGCTCAATGGTGATAGTGGTAATACTGGTGACTTAAGTGTTGTAACCGCCACCAAGTTGCGGGTGCAAGCAACCCTGAACTCTAATGGCAGCGCGACGCCGATACTTAAGAGCATGAAATTAAATTATACCACGCAACAGCCTTGTACGGAGAATTGGACTACTGCCTATGGAGCATGTCTTATAAGCAATCTGCAGCTCAAATGGTACCTCGACCAGAACGACTGTGGCACTAAAACCTCCTTGCCAGCTGACAATGGCACCTTCGTTTCCTGTGATTATTGCACGCCAAGTTGGACCGCCCTGAACGGCAGTTGTTCGACCGGTGATGCATTTACCGTTTCTTACTTTGATCTGAATGGCTGCTACACGAAAACTGGGCTCGCAGAAGATCTGCAGGGAAGGCCAGCAAACCTCAGCTGGAGCTGCGATTTCTGTACTCCTACCTGGACTCCCCAGAATACGAGCTGTACGCCGGGAGATGCTTTCACCACTTGGCATGCTGATCCCCAGAACTGCTATGCTCAGACGGGATTGGCAAGTGATCTGGCTACGAAACCAGCAAACCTCTCTCAGGCTTGTAACTACTGTAACACTCATGATTGCCGGGGCTCATTTGAAACGTTCCTGAACTCTTCTCAGGTTCTTAACTCTTCCACTGCTCTTAATTTCACGACTTGGCTCATTGATGCCCGGGAAAAAACTAAAGCCAAATTGGAAATAACCGTGCCGAATTCCACCGGGGAAGCCGAGGGAAAAGTAACCATCATTGAATATAACCAAAGCCGGGTGAACAGCACGCCCCGCACTTCCGGAACCCAAGCAATTATCGATCTGAAAAAGCAGGTGGAGATCAATTCTTCCATCGCCAATGTTACGGCGGTGAAGATTATCTTGTATTACACCGATGAGGAACTGCAGCAAGCTGGCATTGATGAGAACACTATCAAAATTCATTATTACAATGATAGCTATTACAATGAGAGCAGTGGAAAAAACGGGCAATGGCAGGAGCTTCCCTCAATAGTGAATGCCACGGAAAATTATGTGTATGCGGTTGTAGAGCATCTAAGCCTGTATGGGTTGTTTGGCCAGGGTATTCCTGAGGAAGGCGGTCAGCAAGAAAGCAGTTCGGCTTCTTCCAGCAGTTCTGGTGGCGGTGGAGGTAGCGGGGGTGGCAGCAGTGGAGGGGGAGCTGTGGGTAGCAGTGAACCAG
The DNA here is from genome assembly GCA_038046425.1 of Nanobdellota archaeon. Classification (GTDB taxonomy): domain Archaea; phylum Nanobdellota; class Nanobdellia; order Woesearchaeales; family GW2011-AR9; genus JAHFRS01. The sequence continues at coordinate 2,380 of JBBSWG010000029.1, read as the reverse complement.
TCGCAACGCTCGGCGAAGTTCCTGTCCCGGCAGGACAAGCAAAAGAAGTGGTGCAGCCTGTACTGGAAGCTCCTACCACTGCTCTCGCCTCGGCAGAAGAAGCTACCGTCGAACAACCTTGTAATTATGTGGTAGAAGTCACCCTGCCCGACCAGGTCTCGTTCCTGGAAAACAATGCCTATGAGAGTGAGATTGAGAATAAAGGCGACTGCGTCATTTCCCGGTTGGAACTTCAGTTGAGCCCGGAATTACAGCCCGTTCTGGAGCTGCCGATAGCAGCACTGGAAGCGGTTAAGCCCGGCGACAAGCATTCTTTTACCTTAATCCGCAAGCAATCCCGGCGGGAAAAAATGTTTTCTGTTATCACCACTCTGGCGACGGTGGAAGAAATAGGCACCGAAGAGGTTACCGGCCTGCTCCTGCTCAGCAGCCAGGCGGAAGATAAAACAGTGTATGCCCGGGAATTGCCGCTGCGGGTGGAAGTTCCCGCTCCCTTAAAGATTACCAGCCTGCCGGTGATCAAGATGGGCATTGCGATCGTGCTCTTCCTGTTGGTCCTCGCTGCTGTCCATTGGGATAAAGAGGAGAGGCAGAGGTTGA
>JBBSWG010000029.1:0-1680 GCA_038046425.1 Nanobdellota archaeon | reverse complement strand
TAACGGTGGATTTTTGAAGATTTTACCGCTCATTTACCTTTTCATCACTTCCACCACGATAAAGTCCAGCCACAACGACTCGCCCGCCAGCGGATGATTAAAATCCACCGTTACCCCTTCCGGCGAGACTGCAATCACTCTTCCTTCCACTTCTTCTCCTTCCGGCCCACGGGCGGGCAAAAGCATCCCGATCCGTATCCTAGACCAGTTGGGGAATTCTTCCAGGGGAATCAACTCTACTTTCGCTAAATCATGGAGGCCATACGCCGCTTCCGGTGAGAGCAACACTTTTTTTTTCTCACCCGGCTTCATCCCCAGGACAGCTTTCTCCAATCCTGGCAGGACTTCCCGCTCACCGATAGTGAACGAGACCGGAACATCATAATCCTGGGAGCGATCATAGACCGTGTTATTGGCGAAGCGGACTTCATACTCGACGGTGATGCGATCGCCAAATTCAGCGAGCGGAAGATTGCTGCGGGGGAATTTACCGGCACAGCTTACAAGGGTAATGATGCTGAGTACAAAGAGGAATAAAAGCAATTTTCTCAAGAAACTTATTATTATAAGCACCGTTTTATATAGTTATGGGATGTGGGTACGTATTAAGTTAAGTCTGCCCGCCAGGCCAAGAGGTGAGCCGAGCAGTGGTGGTTACGGAGATCCGTTCGCAGGTTCCGCCGCCTTCGAGTACTATTGTGATCTACTGCGAGATAGATATTGGGCGGCGGCGAGGCTCACGGCCGGCGGGCAGACTTAATACCTACGGTTGTGGAGGGGCTCGATGCACGAACTGGAATCATACAACTATGGATTACCTTCTCACCTAATCGCCCAATCAGCTCTCCATCCCCGCGACCATTGTAAATTGTTAGTTCTTCCTGCTGACGGCAAAATCGAACACCACAAATTCTATGAAATTGTGGATTATCTGCAGCCGGGAGACGTGCTGGTGGTCAATGAAACCAAAGTAAAACCAGCTAAGCTTATAGGGAAAAAAGAAAGTGGCGGAAAAGTGGAAGTGATTTTGACTCGGGAAAGGAAACCGTTGGTATTTGAATGCCGGATCAAAGGGAGCAACATCAAGGTTGGATCAATTTTACGGTTTTCCCAGACGCAGGCGGAAGTTCTCGCTCGGGATAATGATATTTTCATCATTGTATTCACTCAGCAGCCCGCGGCTCCGGATTTACAGTTGCCCACTCCCCCCTACGTTAAGCAGCCCATCCCGGAACAAGACTACCAGACCGTTTTTGCCCGACATGCCGGATCATTGGCGGCACCAACAGCCGGATTGCATTTTACCTCCGGCTTGCTGAAGAGAGTCAGGCAAAAAGGAGTGGAAATAGCAAAAATACGCCTGGACATCTCTTATGAAACGTTTTTGCCTGTCCGTGACCTTGCTACCCATGCTACCGGAAAGGAATATTTTGAGTTAGATGAGAAGAATGCGGAGAAGATAAATCGGGCTCAGAGGATTATTGCCGTGGGCACGACGGTGGTAAAGTGTTTGGAGAGCTGCGAATGGAAGAAAGGGAAAAATGGAAAACAAAAGGAAGTGGTGCCCACAACCGGCTACTCGCAGCTTTTCATCCGGCCGGGCTATCGCTTTAAGGCACCGATTGCCGCCCTCATAACTAATTTTCACTTTCCTAAATCTTCATTATTGCTGCTGACCTG
>JBBSWG010000028.1:0-25079 GCA_038046425.1 Nanobdellota archaeon | reverse complement strand
AGGACGTTCCGTCCTTCTTGCACCGGCGGCGTTGTTCAGGGGGAAGGGCACTATCAAGATGCGAGCTGATAGTGCCTTTCCCCTGCTTCCGATGACTGAAGTATTACAGAGCTAATCCTCCCGATGAAGGAGATAATACAAGAACAGCAGTACGGCAATCAGGATAATCAACCCAAACAGCACCAATTCTTTTGTCCCAAGTTGTGGGGGAATTATTTTTTCCATCCAGCTGGATTCCAGTTCAGACTGGCCGGTAATCGCAAAGTACGAAAAATGTTTTAATTTTGCCTCGTAGAGGAACTGTTCTTTCTCGCCTTCTCCTCCCTCTCCCCCTTTTCCTTCTCTCTCCTCGCTCGCTCCATTTTTCCCCCTTCCCAGGAACCTTGTGGGCAAGCTTTTCCATTCGCTATCTTCCAGGGTAACGAGGCGGACCGTCTTTTCATCAAAGTTATTCTCCCGCAGCCAGGATGCCGGCAAGGCAAACGTCGCCCGGGCCCGGCTGATCTCCTCGGGTGTAAGATCAACGGTAATCTCAAAATATTGGTAAGCATTCGGCAGTTCCGGGGCCGGCCCTGGTTTCTCCGAGTGAAGGATAAAAGTAAACACTGTTTCTTTACTCGTCTTTGATTTGATTTTGATCTCCCTTACAGCGATAGTCGCTTGCTCGATGCTCATGGTGCTGGTTTGGCCTTTCGTCAAGGTTAACGCCTGCAGGAACGTGACCGACGTCGGCAGCTCTGCTTCCGGAATGGCTTTCTCGGTGGAATCAGCTCCCGATTCCTGTCCGTTGCTTCCAGCTGCGGTAGTACCATCAGCGGCCGGGCTGCTTTCCGCGGCAGTAGTGCTGGTCGTTCCGCCACCGCCACCGCCACCTCCGCCACCTCCTCCACCGCCGGCAGCACCACCAGCTGCAGCAGCGCCCGTTGCTACCGCAGCGATAGTAGAAAAGTTGTACGTGCCATTGGTAAGACAATTTCCTAAGGCGTCACAAGAAGTGATATTGTAGAAATACGCAGTGGAAGCCGTTAACTCCGCCAGGGAAACGGAATGAGAAGTGAAGAAAGTAATGTTAGCGCTACTGGAACCTAAAGCGGTGCTTGTCCCATATTGGATGGTGGCGTTCGCTTTTTCATTGGTGTTCCAGCTGATGGTAGTGGAAGTAGAGGTCGGCGTGCCCGCGTCAATGCTGCTGGCCAGGGGAGCGGTACTGTCTACGGTCAACGTAAAATTGGCACTGGCAAAAGCACTATGAGCGGCGCTGTCGAAAGCGAGGCAGTTCCACAGGAACGTGCCGTCGGGGATCGTTTCCGTAAAGATAGATTCATTGCTTGTCCCATTGATCTTCTGCGTGGCATTGGCCTTCCAGCCGCCTGACCAATCGCCATACAACGTGACATTATAGAGTTCTTGTTCATCGGTAGTAGAGCAATTGAAGGTAATGGCAGCAGTGGAGTGGTTAGCGCTGAAGCTCGGTTTATTTAAGATCACAATCGGTGCGGCCCGATCTACTGTAAAAGCTACCAGCTCACTGCTATTGCTGTTTCCCACGCTGTCATTGGCGATGATCGTTAGAGTATGATCACCATTTCCTAACACCGAAACGTTATAATTAACCACCCAATAGCCTGATTGGTTTTGTCCCGAGATGTTAAATCCCGTGCCGGTACTGTTGTCAAAGCTAAACAAGACTGACGTAATGGGAAGCAGACTGTCGCGCACTGTGACATTAAACGTCTGATTGCTGGATTGGAACGTAAAGCGTTGATTAGCTGCTGGTGCCGTAATTGTCACGCGGGGAGGAGTAGCATCAACCGTGAAGGAAATTGTTTCGGTGCGATTGTAATTTCCAATAGTATCGTTCGCAAGAATAGTGACGGTATGGGCACCTTCAGCAAGGGTAGAAAAGTTATATTGGGCAAGCCAATACCCCGATTGATTTTCAGTCGTGACATTAAACTTTGTCCCCGTGGCATTATTGAAGCTCAGGGTCACCGCCAGCACTGCCAGGGTGGCATCACGCACCGTGAGATTAAACGTCTGATTTCCTGTCCTTCTGGTAAAGTTTCGTTCCGGCAGGAGAGTATTGATGGTAATCAGGGGAGCAGAACGGTCCACGGTAAATTCAACGGCTTGGGAACGATTATAATCTCCGGCAGTGTCGTTGGCCAGAACGGTCAACTGTTGGCTCCCATCCATGAGAACCGTGAGGTCGAGATTTAGGTTCCAGTCGCCACTGTTGTTGCTGGGTGTTACGTTAAATGCTTTTCCGGTCGCATTCGTGAAGCTAAATTGTACTGCCCCCATCGTCCGTTCGTGGATCGTGGCATTAAAGGCGAGCACGCCAGTGCTGACAATAGTTCCATTAGCAGGTGTAGTGATGTTTACCGCTGGAGCGATGGTGTCAACAGCGATAGTTCTTACGGCACTGCTTCCTAACGTAGCGGCCGTGTCATTGCCGTAAACCTTATACGTGTCTGTTCCATCCGCTAAATGGGTGATGGTCAGATAAAAATTCGTGCCATTATTCTTGCTCATCGTGAAATTCTGTCTGGTTCCATTGTTATAGCTCCATTCCAGCAGCGTGGCACTCACGTTAACATCAGAACTCACGTTGATCAGGGCGGACGTGGAACGCTGATAAGAATTATTAACCGTGCTCGTTGACGTGTAATTAAGGTACGGCTGTAGTGCCCGCAGCACATCCACCCGGAAAAAAACCCGGCCGGACCCACTACCATCATTGACTTCTACGCCGGTAAGCGCCAGCTTGTTCTCGATAAAGTCTGGTGCTGGCCGCTCGTTATAGGCGAGGCGCCAATACTGACGAAATAACGCGATCGCGCCGGCAACATGGGGTGCAGACATGGACGTCCCCGATAAGCTGGTCGTGCCGCTGCCCCGGTAAGGGGCAGTAATAGACGATCCCGGTGCCAGAAGCTCTAAAATAGTCCCCCGGTTATATTGGATAGCATCATTATCATCAACGCCGCCTACGGGTGTGGCATTCTGGATGCAGGCGGGAGCGCTGATGCCCGTAGTATGGCCATTGTTCCCTGCGGAAATGACAACACTCACATTTTTTTCCACCGCAGCATTAATTGTTGCAGCCATCGAATCATCATTGCAATAGCTGTTGTGGGCGGTGCCATCGCCTAAGCTTAGGCTGATCGCGGAGATGTTAAATTTAGTGGCGTTATTGGCACACCAGTTGATCCCGGAAATCACATCCGCGGAGCTGCAGGAAGCAGAGCTTTCATTATTACAAACTTTGACGGCCACTACGTTCGTCCCGCGAGCGACGCCCGGATACAAACTGTGGTTGCCGCTGGCAATCCCCGCAACATGCGTGCCATGGCCATGATCATCTTCTGCGGTGCTGGCTTCACTGGTACTGCCGGCACAACAGCCTCCACTTACGCTGCAGTAGCAGTACTGATTTATGATTTTATCCTGAAAAGCGGGATGATCAGTGTCAATGCCCGTATCAATAATGCAAACCGCCTCGTTTATTCCGGTGATGTTATACCCGGCTACCGAGATATTCCAAACGTCGTTGGCATTGATTTGCGGGATACTGGCATCGAGAGTGGTATGGAGCACCCTATCTAAATATATTTTTTCCACGAGGGGATGCTCTTCCAGCTTTTCGAGTCCCTGCTCCGTCACCCGGCCGCTAAAGCCGTTCACCAGGGAATATTCACGCTCTAACGCCAGATCATAATTCAGTTCTTCCGGCGGCTGCGCCGGTTCATCCTCCTTTAACGTCAAACTTTCCAGAACTTTTTCTCTGACGTCCTGGGCCGCCTTCGCTTTTTCTTTATCTTCATTCTTTTCTTCAACATTTTCTTCAGCAACAAGATGAAGCGAGTCCCCTTCCGGGGGAGGCTGCTCTCGCAGAAAAACAATCACGGAAATCTCATCCTGTTGTTCCATAGCCTGAATAGCCGCTGACTCTACCTTATTCTCGCTGTCGTTGCCCGCAGTAAGCGCAGTAAGGCTAAGCAGAGCGAGGAGAAGTGCCGGTACGATCAACGTAAATATTTTTATTTTCACGGTCATGGCCCCACCATGATTCGGTCATTTCTTTTGGTGAAGGTTGCGCCTATTCCCTGTCCCAGGGAAAAAGAAAAATCTGTAGCCACAGAACTTAACAGGTCCAGCAGGCCCGCTTTCTTTTCATAGACTACATAATCAACGGTCATCAGCCCATAGGTCTGTTTCAGGTACTCTTCCGCCGTTGACAAATCTCCCAGTTCATCCACTAAATCGAGTTCCCGGGCCTCCACGCCCAGAAAGAATTCCCCGGTCGCCAGCTCTCGTACTCTGCTCTGGTTCAGCTTCCGGTTAGCGGCAATCTCCTCGATGAAGAAAGCATGGATCTGGTCAAGTTTCCCCTGAAGAATCTCCCTCTTCTCATCCGTCAAAGGGGTAAATGGCGAGCCGATATCTTTATATCTCCCCGCCACCAGTCGTTCATAGTTTACTCCGTATTTGTCCATCAACCCACTGAATTCCAGATACGATGAAAGCACGCCGATGCTGCCCGTAATAGACATGCGATTAGCAATAATGTAATCGGCAGCGGAAGCTACCCAGTAGCCGCCGGAAGCACCGACTTCCCGAATCAAGGCGATGACCGGCTTTTCGGCCCGTTTGATGGCAGTAGCAATTTCATCGCTGGCCACCGCGGAACCGCCGGGAGAATTTATTTCGATAAGGATACCTTTGATTTGCGGATTCCTCTCTGCGTCCTGAATGAATTGAACGATCGTCTGGGAGGAAGTAGTCTCTTGGCTGAGATAATTTTGTCCATCACCGGTGATGAGGCCCTGGATAGGAATACGAGCGACGTTGCCAAATTGCGGACCATCAACCAGGGAGAAAATAACTGGAAAAAGAACAAACAGGACAAAGAGCACGGCAAGGATGGTCCAGACGATGGTCTTCCACCGCGGCTTTTCGAGCCTTTCCCCCCTTTTATCTTCCCCTCTTTTCATCAGTTGCCGAACAGGAAAGCGCTTCCCTTTATAAATATTTTTCGTAAAAGTAATTGTTTAGCTTTCAGAAGCGGGGCGAGCACCAATACCCGAGCGATACAAGCGGAGTTGATATCGATTGCGGAGGGGGATGCCCCATCCGGGGAGGTGCCGTATTAAGATATAGGAAACGGAGAGCGAGGCTGGTGCTCGCCCCGCTTCGGAAGTGGCGGAGCATCTTCGAAATCTTTAGGATGCTCCGCCACTTCAGAATATGAAGTATCGCCTTTCGGCAAAACATTTATATACTATCCTCTTTTAATCCTCGCTAACCTCATTAATCCTCAAATCCTTATTGGAAGAAAGGATATCGAGATAAAAAGATGGGGAAAAAAGAGCGAAGAGAAAAGAGCGGATAGAACTATGGTAGAACCAAGCGGCTTTCGGGGCGTCGTTGAGTTCATGGGGAAACTCGGCGTCTATGACATCGTTCTTCCCTTCCTTTTAGTCTTTACCATCGTCTTTGCCATCCTGGAAAAGACAAAAATTCTAGGCGTGGAAAAGGTGGACGGCAAAGAAATCACTAAGAAAAACATCAATGCTATGGTGGCCTTTATCGTGGCCTTTTTAGTGATCGCTTCCACCCAGCTGGTGGCCGTTATTAATCAAGTGATGGCCAATATTGTCCTGCTGCTGGTGCTGGCGATAAGCTTCCTGCTGTTAGTAGGCGTGTTCATGGGCAGCAAGGAATTCACCCTGGAGCAGTATCCGACCTGGCTGAAATTTTTCATGGTGTTAATGTTTCTGGGCATCGTGGTCATTTTCCTGAATGCCTTAAATTGGCTGGATAAAGTCTGGAAATTCCTGCAGCAATGGGATGCTGATTATGTGGTCACCGTCGTCTTTTTCGTCATCATCATCGGCTTCATCTGGTTCATCGTCCAGGGGCCGGGAGAAAGTACCCCTAAAAAAGAAAGTAAATAAAAGAAAATCATAAAAATCATCGGAGGTTATCACCATGGTAAGCTATGCTATCGGTCGTCTGTCAACCTATTTTCAGCAGTATGGAGTCCTAGATTTCCTGCTGCCGTTTTTGCTGGTGTTTACGATTGTCTTTGCCGTGCTGCAGAAGACGGAAATCCTGGGCAAGCAGAAGAATTTTAACGTGATCATCGCCTTAGTTTTAGCGTTACTGTTTGTCGTGCCGCACCTGATGGGGACCTATCCGTTAGGCTATGACCCGGTGCAGGTGATGAATGAAACCCTGCCCAGCATCTCCCTGGTAGCGGTAGCCGCGATCATGCTCCTGCTGTTAATGGGCATCTTTGGGACGGGTTTTGCCAAGGCAGCTGCCCCTCTGATTGCCATTCTCGCGATCCTGTTTGTCGCCTACATCTTTGGTGCCAGCCTGAATCTCTGGCGCGGGCCGTACGACATCTTCTACTGGTGGACGACGGAAATCACCGAACTGCTGATCATCATCCTGGTCTTTGGGCTGATTGTTTATTTCATCACCAAAGAGGCCGGGACTACTGCTGGTGAAAACATGTGGGAAGGTTTTAAAAACCTGTTTGAGAAGAAGTGAGAATTTTGCCGCGGCAAAATTCTCCAGTGTGGGGATTAATAAATATAATTAATATCAGGGCATAATTAATATCATGGCCACCTTCCTGGACATCGGACTGGTAAGCTTTTTTGATACGATTTTTGCTGTCCTGCTGGTCTGGACCATTGTCTTTGCCATCTTCCAGAAGACCAAAGCAGTGAGTGACGCCATCGGGATTAATGCCGTCATTGCCGTGGCCATTTCCTTCCTGGTCTTGATCTCCTCAAATATGGTCAAAGTGATTAAATTTGCTGTGCCCTGGTTTGCCTTGCTGATCCTGTTCTTAGTATTGATTCTGCTGCTGTTCCAGGTGTTTGGTGTTACCGATATGTCTAAAGCGGTGAATGATACCACGGTGCGCTGGACGCTTATCGGCTTAAGCATCGTGATTGTGGCTGCGGCTTTAGGCAATGTCTTTGGGCAGCAGTTGACCGAGCAGGCTTTTGTGGAAGGGCAGCCGCCGGCCTTGGGGGAAGGAGGTGTTCCGGTAGCTTCAGGCAGTTTCCAGCAGAATTTGTATGCAACCTTATTTCACCCTAAAGTGTTAGGGATGGTGATTCTGTTCTTGGTAGCGATATTTGCGATTGTATTTTTGAGTGGGACACCGTGAAGGAAAAGGGGACTATTTTAGAGCTTCTGGCACCGACAGTCATCTTTAAATAACTCCTCTCTTTTCTGCCGGCATGGTCTTCCTATTGCTGCTGCAAAGCCTTTACTTCTTCCTACCTGCTTACTTTGCCAACATGAGCCCAGTGCTGTTGCGCTTTCTGCCCGGGGGGATTCCAATTCATGAACGATGGTTCGGCCCCAACAAGACCTGGCGCGGACTGATCGTTGCTCCGCTCGTGGCTGGACTTATTTTTTTCCTGCAGAAGCTGCTGTATAATACTGGTTATAATGTTTTTACCCAGCTCGCCATTATTGATTATGCGGATTTTTCCCTGGCTTTAGGCTTTCTGCAGGGAGCAGGTGCTATCCTGGGAGATCTGGTGAAGAGTTACTATAAACGGAAGGAAGGATTAAAGCCTAGCCAGCGCTGGCTTCCCTGGGACCAGCTGGATTTTATGCTGGGCGGGATTGTTGGTTCGTTTTTTGTCTATGTGCCGCCGGTGGAAGTGGTAGTGATGTTGCTGGTAGTGAGCCCATTTTTGCATATCGCGGTGAATCATTTGGGGTATTGGCTTAAAATCAGAGAAAAGGCTTGGTAAAAGAGAATGGTAACTTAACTTTTGCGGTCGAATGCTGCCGGTTATCCCCACCACCTTCACCCACCAAACATCCTGCTAAAAACATTCTTGCTGGGCTTTTCCTCATTTAATTGCTTGATCAAGTCTGCTTCCTTCTTGGACAATCTTTTTGGCACTTCAATTCTTACTTTCACCAGCTGATCCCCTTTCTCGCCCCGTAACGTGGGCATCCCTTTCCCCCGCATCCGAAACAAGGTCTCGGAATCAGTACCTGCTGGTATTTTCAGGATAGCCTTGCCGTCAATCGTCGGCACTTCCACTTCATCACCTAAAGCGGCCTGGGTAAAGCTGATGGGGACGGTTAAATGCAGATTAGCCTCCTCCCGGGTAAAATAGGCATGCGGTTGCAGATGCACTTGCAGATACAAATCGCCCGCCGGCCCATGGTCACCTACTTCCCCTTCTCCGGGAACGCGTAAGCGCATACCCTCTTCTACACCGGCTGGGATGGTAACCTCTAACTTTTTCTTTTTCCTGACCAGGCCTTCGCCCTGACACTCGGAACAGGCATCTTTTGCCACTTCTCCCCGGCCCTGACAACTTCCGCAAGGACCGGACTGCTGGAAGATACCAAAGGCGGTCCTGGTCGTCCGCTGCAGGTAGCCGGACCCATGACACTGCGGACAAGATTCAAAATGTAACGCGCCCCGCCCCTCACAATTCTTACAATGTTCTAGTTTATTCAATGAGATAGTTTTCTTGCTGCTTTTAGCTGCTTCCTCTAACGTAATTTCCGTTTCATAGAGCAAGTCAGCGCCGCGCCGGCCCCGCCTTACTCGTCCTGCTGTACTGCCACCGCCACCAAACACGTGCTCAAAGATGTCATCAAAGTTTCCAAAGGCTCCCGAACGGAACTGGGACATGATATCGGAGAAGTCATAGCCTTCAAATCCTGCCTGTCCGCTAAAAGAGGAGCTGCCAAACTGATCATATTGCTGGCGTTTCTTATCATCGCCCAGCACAGAAACCGCTTCATTGATCACCTTAAATTTTTCTTCATACTCTTTCTTCTTTTCTTCGGGCGCGCGATCAGGATGATACTTCATCGCCAGTTTCTTGAAGGCTTTCTTAATATCGTCTTTACTGGCCTTCTTGTCCACTCCCAGGGTTTTATAATAGTCTTTGTCGGTTGCCATTTTTGTTAGGAGAACGCCGCCGCCCGGGCCCAGAGGCGAGGCGAGCTAGGGTGTTCGTACGATGGTGATCGTTTGTTCTTCATAGTTGAATCTTCTGTCCCAATTCTTCCGCCTTGTAGGGCAGCAGCTTAAAAATCTTCCTTTCATAATCCTGCTGTTCTTTCCTGCTGGCGGGCCAGTCAATCTTATTCCGGCGGATCCATTTTCCGTAACGCTGATAGATATACTTCATCCGCTCATTCAAAGGCACGACTCTATTTCCCAGCACCCGCCAGTCCACGTAATGGATGAATTTGGTCTCTTCGTGAACTTTAGCTAGAGGATTACGGGTCAAATCCTCTAATTCCAGGAACAATTGGGCAAATTCCGGATATTTTTCTTTCAGGATAAGGTAGGCTACATACGTTTCGGACTTCCCGGCATACTGCTGACGGAGCTGGTGATGCCTCTTTATCTCTTCCGCGGTGGGAGTGTAATTGTAGGGGGGCTGATCTAACCGCTCTAATACCACTGCTTTCATGAAATCGTGCAAGAGGGAGAAGGGTTTGATGATGTTAAGATCGAGCGGATAGCTTTTAGCTAGCAACTGTTCGGCTAGAGCTACAGCAACTTTATGGACGGTTTCGCAATGAATCCTGACTGTGCCGGGGACGTTGTACTGATCAAAGAGTTCAGAGCATTGGGAAATGGTGGGGAGATTCATTGGGGGGAATATCTATTGCAAGACCTTCCTTATCTGCTCTTTAGTGGGCAGCTTTGTTATATACTCTGCTACAAAGATTTCTTTTTTCAGGTCTCCTAAAGCGTAATGAACTGTTTCTTCATCTTTCGTCTTACATATAATTAAACCGATGGGAGAACGCTGTCCTTTCTGCATCTTATGCTGTTTGTACCAATTTAAATAAGAATACATCTGGCTTACATATTTGTGCTGAAATTCAGCTATTTTTATTTCGACTAAAATATAACATAAGAGGCCGGCATGAAATAACTCTAAATCTATTTTGTCATAATTTCCACTAATAAGAATAGGCACTTCCCTTCTACCGACAAAAAAGTCAGGGCCGAGTTCCTGCAAGAACTTCTCTAATTTATCCAACAGGGCCTTTTTAAAATCTTTTTCCTTATAATTTTTATTTAGATCTAAAAAATCAAAGTGGTAGGTATTTTTAAACACTTTCTCTGGTTCGAAAGGCAGCAAAGGAAGTTTCTTTTTAATTAGAATCCTTCCTTTTTTCATAGCCCGGCCGTATAAATTTGCTCTAATTTGTCGCTCTAATTCCCGACTACTCCAGGCATTCTCAATTACCTGCTGCTCATAAAATTCCCTTTCAGCTCCACTATGGACGTAAATAATAGCGACGAGATGGGTCCAACTTAATTGTCTAGGCACTGCCTGGACGATTGGATAAACCCTATAAAAAAGAACCATATTATGTAAATTAGCTTTAGAAAAGCCTAAATCTTCGGCTAACTTCTTTATCAAATATTGCCCATACTCGGCTTTATCTCGGTGCTGTAATTCCTCCCGCACCACCCTCTCACCAACCTGCCAGTAGGTCTGGACTCGAATATTGTCGACGGCTTTATAGGCCTGATGCTTCGCCTTGCTAAGAAGTGCTTTAAGCTCCTGGAGCAACTGGGGATAATTCTCTAATTCTTGTTTTTGTTTAGGGCTCATTTTAACGCTCTTGCTTCTTTCCAGTCTTTAGCATTGAAAAATAAAAATGGAAAACGAGAAGCATATTCTAAAAAATCTATATCCGTTTGGTTTTGGTGCAGGTGTAAGAAATCAACCCAAGCCATCTCCTCCAGGTTAATTTCATCAAATTCTGAAGGGGTAGTTAGGATCTGAAAATATTCTTCTACTTTCTCTGCTATTGCTTTTTCACGAAGGAGTTCCCTAAATCTTTTTTCGATTTCAGTGAAAAACTCTGGACGAGAATATTTAAAAAATGATATTAACTGTTGGAATATCCGAAAATGCTCTTCAAATAGATCGTAGAGTTCTTGGTTGGAAAGTTCATTTAGATTACAAGTTTGAATTTTTTTAACGAAACTATGGTATTGCTCCCTCGCTTTAGCGCTGGCAGTTAAATGTTTTTTGGCGAATTCTGGATTCAACAGTTTAAGGCCAACTTGCCCCATCTGCTGGAGACCGCTATTGAGACCATAACATTGCATAAAATCATTTTCTTTGAAGTAGATTATATTTCGCCACTCGTTACCGAATATCTCCGGAAACTGGAGCGAGCTGGTCGGGGTAACTTCCATATAATAAAATGGTCCTTGACAGCCAAAGAGAAAAGTGTATTTGCTCATGGAAATGATTCCTTTCTACTATTCTATTTAATCTTTCTCCTCATACCCATTCCCCCACCGCCCGGTCAATCGTTTTCGGCACGGCAGCCAACAAATGATCTCGTACTTGCCGATAAGCCGGAAGCAGCTGGCAGAAAGGGTTAGGCACCTCTCCTTCCATTCCCGCATACTGGTTTAATGTCGTTATGGTCGGTTTAAGGTTTCCCCGACGATTAACCTGGTAAATCTCCCTCACCTGGACAGCATTGGATTCGCTTAGGGTTAAGATCAGGCCTTCATGCCCTTGCACGGTAGGTCGATGATACTTGCCCGCAGCCACTAATCCTATCTCCAAGAGAGCCTGATCACGGAAAATACCTTCAACCCGAACAGCATAGTTAACTAAACCCTCTAAGAGAAGGGAATCCGGCCGTCGTTCTAAATATCCTTCTTCCAAAACTGACCTGGCCCCTTCCTGCCGCCAGGGTTCCTGATAAATTCCATTTTCCAACGCTAATTTAATTATCGGCAGATTCTGCCCCATTTCTCTTTGGAGATCGCCGTACTCCCTCACCTGGAAAGGTGGGGGCAAGCCACTGCCGCTGGAACAAACGAAGGCTTTATCAGCCAATCTCTGGCGATGAAGGTAATCTTTGGCAATCGCTTCCGCCATGGGACTGCGCCCATTATTGCCAGTGCAGACATATTCGATGGTGATCATATCTCTTTCCCTACTTCTTCTCTTTAAACTCTGCATCCACCACCTTATCGTCATCCAGCCCGGCGGCCTTTCTTCCAGCCTCCGCATCACTCCCGGTTTCAGCCCCGCCACTCTTCCCCGCGCCCTGCTTCTGAGCAGCTTCCTGATACATCTTACTACCAATCTCCTGCATCACCTTATTCAGCGCTTCAATCTTCTTGTTGATCTCCTGCGTATCACCAGACTTCCGGGCTTCTTCCAGCTCCTGCAGCTTCTCTTCGATCTTCTTTTTCGTCTCGGCATCTACCTTATCCCCAAATTCTTCTAAAGCTTTTCTGCTTTGGTAAAGAACCGAATCCGCCATATTCTCCGCTTCAATCCTGGCCCGTCGCTGCTCATCCTCCGCTTCAAACTTCTTGGCTTCCTCTTTCATCTTCTCTACGTCACTTTTACTTAATGCGCCGGAACCGGTGATTACGATCTTCTGCTCTTTGCTCGTCCCTAAATCCTTCGCCATCACGTGCACAATGCCGTTAGCATCAATGTCAAAAGTCACTTCAATCTGCGGCACGCCACGGGGAGCAGGAGGAATGCCCACCAAATCAAACTGGCCCAACAGTTTATTGTCAGCAAACATGGAACGCTCACCCTGTGCGACTCGAATGGTCACCGCTGGCTGACTGTCAGCTGCCGTGCTGAAGATCTGCGATTTCTTGGTGGGAATCGTAGTATTCCGCTCAATCATCTTGGTAAACACACCGCCCAGAGTTTCAATACCCAGGGTTAATGGCGTTACATCCAGCAGCAGGATATCTTTAACTTCCCCGGCCAGCACGCCCGCCTGAATCGCCGCTCCTACAGCTACGGCTTCATCCGGGTTAACTGATTTATCGCCTTCTTTCCCGGTTAAGCGTTTGACTAATTCCTGTACGACAGGAATTCTCGTTGAGCCGCCGACAAAGATAACTTTATTGATCTTATCCGCACTTAAATCTGCATCTTTAAGGGCATTTCTGGTCGGTCCCTCCAGGCGTTTCAGTATGGGAGCGATCAATTCTTCAAATTTCGCCCTGGTCAGATCTTCTTTAATATGTTTGGGCCCGTTCTGGTCAGCGGTAACGAACGGAATGCTGATCTCTACTTTGGCCTTGCTGGAAAGCTCAATCTTGGCTTTCTCGGCCGCTTCTTTCAGGCGCTGTATGGCCTGCGCATCCCGGCGTAAGTCGATGCCGGTCGATTTCTTGAATCTGTCGATCATAAAATCCATGATCAGCTCGTCAATGTCATCCCCGCCTAAGAAATTGTCTCCGTTGGTAGCTTTAACTTCAAATACCCCGCCACCAAGTTCCAAAATGGAAACGTCAAAGGTTCCCCCGCCAAAGTCAAAGACCAGGATAGTATGGTCTTTGTCCTGTTTATCCAGGCCATAAGCCAGGGAAGCAGCAGTAGGTTCGTTGATGATCCGCAAGACATTTAAGCCAGCGATCTCGCCGGCATTTTTAGTGGCTTGCCGTTGCGCGTCGTTGAAGTAGGCCGGTACGGTCACCACTGCATTCTTTACTGTCTGTCCTAAATACGCCTCGGCGTCCCGTTTCAATTTCTGTAAGATCATCGCTGAGATCTGTTCGGGGGTATAATCTTTCCGGTCAATCTCTACTTTTTCATTGCTGCCCATCTTGCGTTTGATGGAACGGATGGTGTGGGTAGGGTCAACAATGGCCTGATTTCTGGCCACTTGCCCGACAATAATTTCCGTGTCCCGGATATGCACCACGCTGGGCGTCGTTCTGGTTCCCTCGGCGTTGCTGATGATGTTGGGCTTACCGCCTTCCATCACCGCCACTGCGGAAAACGTTGTACCTAAATCAATGCCGATCGTTGCGCCTGTTTTTGTTGCCATGTTGATGTTCACCTGCGTTGTTTTTTATTTTATTTGTTTATTTAATTGTTTTTTTTCTTCCGGCACTTACTTTCACTTTTGCATGCCGTAACACTTTCCCGGCCAACAGATAGCCTTTCTGGAATTCCTCGATGATCCTATTCTCCGGCAGCTCCGATTCCACTTTCATTAAAGCTTCATGAAGGTGAGGATTATAGTCTTGCTGTTCCGTCATCATCGGTTGCACGTCCTGATCCGCGAGCAAGGTGATGAATTGGGAATAAATCAATTCCATGCCTTTCATGAACTCTTCCGGGCTGTGAGTATTTTTTAATGCCAGCTCAAAGTTATCGATAATTGGCAGCAACTGTAAGAGCATCCCCCGGGCAGCAAAAGCTTGCATTTCTTTGATTCTTTTCTCTGTCTGCTTGCGGTAATTTTCGAAGTTGGCCTGAGTGCGTTTGAGCAGCTCGGTCATTTCCTGTAAAGGGTCAGGTGGTGCTGGCTGCTCAGGCTGTTCTAAAGAGTGTTCTTTTTCCTGCTGTTCCGCTGTTCCTTTTTGGTTAGTCATCTTTCAGTTTGTCTATTTGCGGTATGTGCCTAGCATCTTCAAGACTCTGTCCATATCCCGCTGCATCCATCTCATTTCCTCGAATAAATCCATGGTAATTCACCCCGCCGGCATATCTTTAAATGTTGACTTTAAGCCAACTTTGATTACTTAAAATAGAACTAATATATAAACTTTGCGGAAGAAAAAGGGAAAAGTTTAAAAGGATGGGGGTATTACTGGGCTAAAGAAGACCAAGCATCTTTATAGGGAAATGCCGCCTTGGCCGCTCGGCTCGCCTCGCCTCTTGGCCTGGGCGGCAGCATTTTCCAGTCCAAATAGGAACATTACACCATGAACCAACACATAACCATCATCAACATCCGGAAAGGGGATGCTCGCAACATCAATGAGGAGTTGCAGTGGCTCGGCAACAGTTTAGGCCTCTTTAACCTTCGTGATCGGGACAGCAGCTGCTTCCGCGTCTTTATCACTTTAGTCAAGTCCGCCCGGCAGAATAAGCCCGTTTCCGGGGATGAGATTGCGGAACGCCTACAGCTCAGCCGCAGCACGGTTCTTCATCATTTAGCCCGGCTGATGGAATCAGGCATCGTGGTTAAAGAACGCCGGGGCGGTTACATCCTGCGGGAGCGGACCATGGAAACTCTGCTTAAAGACATTCATCAGGACCTGGAAGCGATGTTTACCCGGCTGCAGGAAGTGGCCAAGGAGATTGATGAGATGATGGGGTGAGCGGGCTCAAATTCTTCTACTTACAATGTGCTTCCGGTTGCAGGAGGATGGACGACAACTCCGCAAGCAATCCCCTGCTCGTAGAGGGGGCTGCCGACAGCATGAATCCCGATAAACCTACACCAGAAAAGTGCCAGATTGATAGTATTCCCTTCAATACCGGTGCTGCTGACGGCAAATTTAATAAGGAAAAGATAATAAATATCCTGCCGGGTCAAAGGGTCTAATCGAGAAAATTTAGTCTCAAAATGAATTTTCATGGTTTCTATTTCCTGCACCTGTCCGGGACTAAAAAATAAGCTTTTCCCCTACAATGAGAAATTTGAATGTAGGGGGAAAAGCCCGGCAACCACTTCCCCACTGGAAAATTTTGAAATCCACTTCGGCCAGTTTTCAAAATTCTCAGGAATTCTTTCAAGAATTCTCCGCAAAACTTCTATTGTTTTTCTACTGCCGCTTCTGCCCCAGCTGCTTTCTTCTTCCTTCCTTTCTTCTTTTTCGCTTCTCCCTGGTGCCCTTCCCCCATAATCTCGGCCGGCTGCAGCTCTTCCTTCGCTGCCGGATGATGCACCGGGTGCTCAACTGGCTTTTCCGGCTGTGTTTCAGCATGAGTCCCACCATTCTTCTTCTCTAACTTCTGCTTGACGCTTTCGGTTAATTTTTCCGCTCCGGTCTTGGCCTTTTTCGCCCAGGCCGCCAGGAAACCGCCGATCGTGCCAAAAGCCAGGATAATCGCCGCAATCGCCCCGGCATTGTCCTTGAGCCATTGCAGCTTGGTCACTTTCAGCTTCTGCGCCTGCTCAAGATTAGTGGTGAGGTCAGTAATCACTGAGCTGAGCAGATCCAAATCAACTTTCGCTCCAGCCAATTTCCCCGTCAATAATTGCTCCTGAATCTGCTGCACCTTATTCTTTGCCGGCTTCAGTCCGCTTTCATAAATTTCCGTCACCAGATAATTCTGAGACTTTTTCTGGGCATAGAGCTGCTCCTGCTCCTGTAATTTTTCCTTGAGCAGGCGGAATTGCGTCTCCAGCTCTTCTTGATTATACTCTATTTCTTTCACCAGCGTTAAATTGATGGGGAAAGTCTTATCTAACATTTTGATGGTCACATCTTTCGCCCCGGTCTTGAGGACATTGACGGTAATGGTAATAGAATCTTCCTCTCCTGCTTTCAGCGAGGGAATGGGGCTGGAACTTATATGTTGTATGCCCTTGCCTACCACCCTGGCCGCAACGTCGGTGAGGACTCGCTCTCCTCCATTCTTGACGATGAGCGTGATCTTATTCTCGCCCTTCGTGACTTCATCCGGAAAATAAGAGGACAATTCCAGCAGCGAGTCAAAGGCAGTTACGGTAATGGGCACGACCTTTTGCACGCTATTGCCCGCAGCATCTGTTACCGTGAGCGTGACATTATACTCTCCTGGCTGCTCAAAGGTCGTAGCCGGATTTTGCTCAGTACTGTCAATAGTTCCATCAGCAGTATAGTCCCAGGTGTAGGTTAACGGCTCTTTGCCATTGGCTGCTACGGCCAAGAATTGGACCGCTAACGGGGCAACACCAGCTAAGGGCTTGGCGGTGAGGGAAAGGGTAAGGGCGGGAGCAGGCTTTTTGACAGTGATAGTGGCAGTTGCCTTTACCGTTTCGTTCTGTTCCGTTGTAGCAATCAGCATAGCAGTGTAGGTACCAGCTTCCAGATAAGTAAAAGAGGGTGCTGCTTCTGTGCTATCGGCCGTCTCATCACCCTGAAAATCCCAGGAGTAGGAGGTGAAGGTGCTGGAAGAGGACACAGTGAAGGTAACGTTCAGGGGAGCAGTGCCGCTCGCAGGATCAGCGGCGATGGTTGCAGTAGGTGCTGCTGGTGCAGAGGATGATACAGAAGAAGGTGAAGTTTCCGTAGTATTGGCAGTCGTAGTGGTCGTCGTTACTTCTTCTACTGCCAGAGCCATAGATGCCAGAAGCAAAAGAAAATTAATGATAACGAAAATTCTAACACTATCACGCCAGGTTACCATATTCCCTGCGAGAAGCCACCTCTTTTTAAAGTTTTGGATGGTTGGCGATATGTTTTGGCGGAATTGGTTGAATTTCGCATCAATTTACATCTTATTCTGCGTGCCAGGTGGCCATAGTACCCAAACAGATTGAAAACCATTTAAAAACATTTTGCAATTCTGTTCCTTTCTGGCAATTATTTGATTTGTTGCGGATACCCCGTCGCTGGCGATGGTTGGGATTTTTATTTTCCCGTTTCCCCCAAACGCCGCCACTTTTATATACCAGCAGTTCTTTTCCTCGTCTATGAACAGTAAAATCCTGTTGGTGGCTGAATTCATCCTGATGGCTGCTTATCTTGCTCTCGTTTTCCTGGTGCTGGACCTTAAGAAAGGGATCGGGTTAGCTCTTCTTGGAGTAATCTCTGCAGCCTTATTCTTCCTGGTCTGGCTGCTGGAAAAGAAGCGGGAGAAATTGAAAGAAACGGAAGAGACTGGGCAGCTGCCGGGAATGCCGTCGAGTATACCGTCGACGATGCCAGCGGCTATGCCGCCTACTATGCCGCCGTCCCTGCCTTCAGCGCCGCCAGAGAGTCCGCCACTGAAGCCGCAGCCGTGAGAACTCCAACGAATAGCTGTAACCACCCCTGCTCGCCTCACCCTGGTGGCGGCCGCCACCGCTTCTGAAAGCTAAACAATTACAAAACACCACACCATTTAAATACTTCTGCTCATTTCCAGGGCTATGCAACAGCAACTGATGACGATGCTTCTGGAACAGGATGATGTCAGTTGGAAATCCATTATCTACGAGCTCGTGGAAAAAGAAGAGATGAACCCCTGGGATATTGATGTCACTATGCTTACCCAGAAATACCTATTGACAATCAAAGAGATGCAGGAGCATGATTTCCGCATTTCCGGGAAAATTTTGCTGGCAGCAGCATTTTTACTGAAAATCAAAGCGGCTTACCTGGTTGAGCACGATATCTCTAACTTAGACAAGCTGTTCAATCAAACGGAAGAAATGCTTAATGATGATGAGTTGTTAGATCATGGCAATAGCGAACGAAGCAAAGACCAATTTACCTTAATCCCCCGCCAGCCGCAAAGCCGGACCAGAAAACTTTCCGTGCATGATCTTGTAGAAGCTTTAGAGCGGGCCATGAAGACCAAGAAACGGATCCTGGCCCAGTATCGGCCAGTGAAATTTAACCTGCCGCAGCGGAAAATAGACATTATGGGCGTGATCCGGGAATTGTATTTTAAGATTGTGTACCGGACTGAGCAGGAGAAAAAAGATACCATCTCGTTCACTGGACTTCTCCCCGCTAATGCCGGCAAGCACGAAAAAGTGTATGCTTTTATCCCTCTGCTGCATCTGGAGAATGAGCATAAGGTGGAAACTACCCAGGAGGGGCCTTTTGAGGAGATCTGGGTGAAGCTGCTGAGGAAAGGAAGAGAATTTTGAAAAACCTCCCTCCGGTCGGTTTTTGCAAAATTCTCTGGGTTTTGAGGCAACGTTGACTTCGACATCCTTTACATAAAAAAGCACGTTTTATTCAAAACCCTCCGTAATCTTTTTAAAATAGCCCTGCTCTTGCCGCAAGAGGTGATGGGGTGTTCTTACGACCGATCATGAAATCAACCAAAGACATCAACGTTCCGGAGAAGATCATCGAGCAGGTGGTCGGCCAGGATGAAGCCGCAAAAATAATGAAAAAGGCTGCTTTACAGCGAAGGCACGTCTTATTGATTGGCGAGCCAGGAACGGGGAAAAGCATGCTTGGTTTTGCCTTAGCGGAACTGCTGCCTAAATCCGAGCTGAAAGACATTCTGGCTTTGCCTAACCCCCATGATGAGAACAATCCCCAAATTCAGGAGCTGCCCGCAGGTAAAGGGCGAGAAGAAGCTAAAAAATATAATATCGATGCCCGGCAGGTGATGAAAAATAACAATCTGCTGCTGTTTCTGGTGGCGATCATCACTTTTATCGTGCCCTGGTGGGTGCGCCAGCATTATAATTCCGATTTGATGTTTACCGCCTTCTTTCTGGGCGGGATGTTATTCTTAGCAGCTTTTTCGATCATGATGAGCGTCGGTCCCCGGATGTTCCGGATGAATAGCATGATGGTGCCAAAGGTGATCGTGGATAATTATGGGAAGAAAGAAGTGCCGTTCTTTGATGCCACGGGCGCGCATGCCGGAGCTTTACTCGGTGATTGTCTGCACGACCCTTTTCAAAGCGGCGGCCTCGGCACGCCTGCCAACCAACGAGTCATCGCCGGCTTGATCCATAAAGCTCATCTGGGCGTGCTGTTCATCGACGAGATCGCCACGCTCGACCCCCGAACCCAGCAGGAACTGCTTTCGGCCGTTCAGGAGAAGAAGTTCCCCATCACCGGCCAGTCCGAACGATCAGCGGGAGCTATGGTTCGAACAGATCCCGTCCCCTGCGACTTTATTCTGGTAGCTGCAGGAAATTTAGAGACTGTTAAACACATGCATCCCGCTCTGCGCAGTCGGATTCGTGGCTATGGCTATGAAGTCTATATGAATGAAACCATGCCTGACACCAGGGAAAACCGTTTTAAGATCGCCCGGTTTGTGGCTCAGGAAGTCAAGAAAGAAAAAGGAAAAATACCCCCTTTTTCCGTGGAAGCGGTGAAGGTGATCATTCAGGAAGCCCGACGGAGAGCTAACCGGAAAGGGCATCTGACGCTGTATCTGCGTGGTTTAGGTGGGTTGGTGAGAGCAGCCGGTGATCTGGCCCGGGAACGGAAAGCCGAGCTCGTCGTACGCGAGCACGTCGAAGAAGCCAAAAAAACTGCCCGGCCGTTAGAGCAGCAAATAGCGGATAAATTTATTGAACGGAAAAAAGAATACGAAGTTATTGTTACCACGGGCAAGCAAGTGGGCCGGGTCAACGGCTTAGCGGTGATTGGCGGCGAGCAGGCGTATTCCGGCATCCTGCTGCCGATTGAAGCGGCAGTAACTCCTGGAGGCAAGAAGGAAGAGATCATTGCTACGGGCAAGCTGGGCGAGATCGCCAAAGAAGCGGTGAAGAACGTCTCCGCTATCGTGATGAAATATTTTGGTGAGGATATTAAGGAAACCCGGGACATCTTCGTGCAATTCCTGCAGACGTACGAGGGAGTGGAAGGCGATTCCGCTTCGGTAGCGGTAGCGACTGCGATAATTTCTGCGCTAAAGGATATTCCCGTCAAGCAAGATGTGGCCATGACTGGTTCCCTTTCCGTCCGGGGAGAAGTTTTGCCGGTAGGCGGCGTTTCCTATAAGGTAGAGGCTGCCATTGACGTCGGGATTAAGACGATCATTGTCCCTAAGGCCAATTTACAGGACATTATTGTGGATCCGGAAAAGCTGAAGA
The DNA here is from genome assembly GCA_038046425.1 of Nanobdellota archaeon. Lineage (GTDB taxonomy): Archaea > Nanobdellota > Nanobdellia > Woesearchaeales > GW2011-AR9 > JAHFRS01. The sequence goes on along the minus strand of JBBSWG010000028.1, from coordinate 4,544 downwards.
AGGTAAAAATAATTCCGGTCATGATGATTGAAGAGGTTCTGGAAAAAGCCTTGGAATGGAACGGGAAGAAGAAAATTAAAGAGATCATCTGGAATGGTGGTAAGAATTTACCAAAAAGAAAAGTGCTGGCGGGCCTTCAATAATCCCTGGCCTCTAAACGAATCAGGCTGTCCCACCCTTACCAAAAATGAAGGGCAAAATAAGATCCTGGGGCTGCCTGGAATAATTACCGCCTTTCCTCCCCAAATCTTTTTAAATACCGCCCTTAATCCGTCTCATTATGGTCTTTATTATATCCCTCCTTATGAACACCAGTTTAAACCGCGAGGTTTTAACCTAAATGGCCCGTTCCCAACATCGTTCTCGCAGGAAAGTATCCGGCGGTCTGTACCACCATTTCCGCACCAAGAAACGGCTGGAACTAGCGGGCATTCCTGCTGAGACCAAGCTGGACGCTACCGCCAGAATAAAACAAGTTCGGGTCCGCGGCGGACAACGGAAGCAGAAAATTCTTTATACTAATATTGTCAATGTTTCCGATACCGCGGGAAAAACGACGAAAACGGAAATTCTTAACGTGGTAGAGAATCCCGCTAATCCCCATCTGGTGCGGCGGAACATTATTACCAAAGGGGCGGTGGTCGAGACCAAATTAGGAAAAGTGCGCATCACTTCCCGGCCGGGACAAGAAGGAAGTGTAAGTGGGCAGCTGGTGAAATAGGAAGTTTTTTCTGTGGAAAAAAATTTCAGCCGCAAAGATTATATAATAACGCTGATTTTTGCTCTGGCATGGGCCATACTCGTGCTTCCGTGATCCTCTCTTTCATCCTGCTGGTCATTATTGTGGGTGGACTGGCGGCGGGCTATTTCCTGGCCAGGAATGAAGAGCTTAAGTTGGTATTTCTCATTATGGTAGCGGTCATTGGCTTCCTCGGCACGATCATCATTATCATCCAGCTTTTTGGCCGGGCCCGGAAACTGCGAAAACGGCTGAAGCAGATCGAGAAGCTGGTGGCAGTAGAATCTTTAGAGACGCTGAAAGAGAAGTATGGTGAAATTTATGGACTTTATCTTAAACTTAAAGAGAAAGACAAACAGCGGTTTTATGGGCGCATCATCCAGCTGCGGGAACGATTGGAAGGGCAGCTGAAAGCGGAGAAGAAACTGCAGCAGCTGCTGGAAAAAGCGGGAGGAGGGACGCTGGAGGAGCGAAAAAAGTGCTTTGACGAGATGAAAGCAAGCTATGAGCAGCTGCCTCTGAAAAGACAGGAGAAGTATGCTGCCCAGTTAGCCCAGCTGAAGGAAGAACTGGAGAAAGGGTAGAGAATTTTTCTGCGCAAAATTTTCTGGTGTGAGGTAATCAGACAATTATAGGATTAAAATCAAAACATTGTTTTCCTTACCGAAAAATAATTCTCTTTTTCGGTGCGTTTTCGGTGTCTTTCCCACCCGATACTTTTATAAAGCAAAAGAGGTTTCTTTCCCCTATAAAACTGGAAAAGAGGATGGAGATGGAAAAAGGGGAAAAAAACCTGGAAAAAGGTAGATGGGAAAATGTTTTGGATAGTTGCAGCTATTTTCATCTTGGTCTTTTCATCTTGGTCCTTGCTTACTTTATTACCGGGAGGGCTTTCCAATGAAGTTAACTGATCAACAATGGGATAAGTTCCTCAACGCGCTGATGGGAATAATTTTTCTCTTGGCTTTGATTTTACTGATTAAAATGTGGATAGGTGGTGGTTAACATCGCAACGGCAATTCAATGGTTGGTGCGGATTATCCTTATAGTGCTAGGTGTGATCATCATTTATCAGCTTTTGCTTAAAATATTGGGCGGAAGTTGGGTGATTGAGACCATTATCTTGGCGATAGTCATTGCTAATGCTGGATATACTTTTTATTTTGCAAATCAGGTAGCGGAGTTGCGTGGCGAGAGCCGGCAATTTGAGAAACGGTTTGAGAGCTTTGAGCGGAGATTTGAAGTGCTCGAAAACAAAGTAGGAAGTAAATAAATCGAGTATTTACCATGACCACCAAGAAAAATCCATTGGAAACGCGGAAGGTGATTGTAACGATCGGGATTTCTTTGGCTCTGATAGTTATAGTTACGGGATTGTATGTGTTGTATCAGCCGAAAGGAGGGGCGGTGGGGAAGGCGATTACGGTTGGATCGGATGGATGCGCAGTGGTCGGTCCGGATGAAGGGTTGGTGGCTTGGTGGAAAGGGGAGGTGGATACGCTAGATTCATCCAGTTCTGGCACTCATGATGGGACTTGGAGCGGCACTGCTGCCTATGGCGCTGGGAAAGTGGAGCAGGCTTTAGATTTTAGTGATAATGTTAATGATCATGCTTATGTTGATATAGATTCAGAAGATTTAGATATTACTGGTGCTTTTACTATCGAAGGATGGATTTATCCCAAGACTAATACAATTACTGGAACGATAGTTCATAATCATGGTAGTGGCAACGGCTATAAATTGGTTCTGGAGAATTTCAAAGTTAAGTTCACAGTGAAGATTATACAAGCGGAGAGCGCACAATTATCTATGAATGAATTTCACCACTTTGCTGCTGTTTATGAACCTAGTAACAAGCTCAAACTTTACGTTGATAATCTGCCTACTGAATCTGGCTCTAATGGCCATGCTAATGCAGGAACAAATCAAGTTTCGCTAAAGATAGGCGGTGGTGTTTCTAACGGGAATATTCACCATGATTTTGACGGCCTCATCGACGAACTCAGTATCTACAACCGTGCTCTTTCTGATGATGAAATTGCAGCAATCTACAATGCCGGCAGTAATGGGAAATGTACTACCAGCACAGTAACCGAAATTTGTAGCAATTCTGCTGATGATGATAATGATGGTGCTACTGATTGTAATGATTCCGATTGTAATGGCAATGCTGCCTGCCCTGCAAGTAGCGCAGAAATCTGCGATGATAGTACCGATAATGATAACGATGATTTAACAGACTGCGCCGATACAGTTGATTGCTCCTCAGCAGGAAACTGCCAGGAAGCTGAAACCTGCAATCCCCAAGACCCCGACTGCACTAACACCGACTGCTTCTCCAATCCTTCCTGCCAGAATGAAGATTGCGCCACGGGTGCCAAGAGAGTAGCCTGGAGTTATACTCTTCCAGCAGACCAGGAATTATTAGATGCAGGAAATGCCCCCGCAAATGTCGATTGCTGTAAACCCGATGAATGTGCTACTGCCAGTGCCTGCCAGGGAATAAATTCTCTTGATGCTGGAAACCTCTGTGATGCAGACCGGAATTGGCATCAGTGCACCACTGCACTGGAAGGCACAAGGGGCAGTGATGGATCTTATGAGTGTGATAACCAGAAATGGGAAGTGGTCTGCCAGGAAGCGACGAAGTATAAGTTAAGGAGTACTGGTGACCCTGCTAACGATTATGAAGAAATATGTGACGGCACGGTCTGGCGGGATTGTGATTCTCTGGATGATAATAAACTCTACGACCCAAATATTAAATTGAAGTGCAGCAATACTAAGAAGATAACGGTAACAGAATACCTCTGTAACAATAATGTCGATGATGATAATGACGGAGCCACGGATCGGGACGATTGTATTTCAACTGACAATTGCGATTGTGGCGGTACCATGACCTACATCCTCAATACTAGCCGCTATGAGGTAGATGTCAAAAGTACAGATGATTATGATGTTACTATAAAACCAACAACATGAAAACTATCTCTTTATACTTGATGATACTGGTACTCTTAACTTTGATTGCTAATGTTTTCGTCCTCGCAGAGACAGATACAACACTTCAGAATTTCCACCTCTGTGATCCAGGAATTGCCCTGGATAGTGTGCAGGTCTGTTATGATAAAGTTGTTGACAGTGGGTCTGCAGCCCCACAAGTACAAGTTTTAGATTCCCTCTCGGTTCTAGCTGCTACCAACGCCAAACCCTTCCAGGAAGGTGACTTTACCCTGCTTTACGATCCCCCGCCGGCAGGACAGCCCAAGCAGGTCAGCATTCATTATACTGAGAATGTCGCTGAGGAAAAAAACTTCCCCGCCAACCAATTCATGGCTAACTTTTTAGCCGGCCAGCGGCTGGTGCTGACGCTTGATGGGGAATATTACCTGCTTTCCTATGAAGGCAGCGGCTATTTCACTTCTGCTAACCTGCGCTTAACCCATATCCCTACCCAACAGCAATTTCTGCCAGCTCAATATCCCGGTACGAACTGGCATGTTTTTAATGTGCTGGGACAGAAACGGATTGCTCTGGGGGCTTTTGGCCCAGAATTTAAGATTACTGCGCTGCAGCCGGGAGAAACGCCAGCTGCCTATGTCCTGCCCCAGAATTTGAACCAGTTGTATGAAGTAACGTTCAGTAAAGGGCAACCGGTAGAAATTACCGACCCGACGCTGGGTACGTTTACAGTATGCCAGAGCGACAATAATGCCGATACGCAACAAGTGCAGGTGTGCCTCAATGATGTCTTAGCATTCACGTTGCAGGTGGGAACGTTAACCAAGAGAACCGTTAA
>JBBSWG010000027.1:0-4725 GCA_038046425.1 Nanobdellota archaeon | reverse complement strand
TCTTACGAATGGCGTAGCTCGGCTCACCTCTTGGCACGGGCGGCGGCGTTGTTCATGAAATCACTCCCAAAATGGATTGTGCCTTTTTAATCATCCTAAAAACCCCTTCAACCCTTTTTGCTTTAACTGCGTTTGCCCCGACTTCAGCTTTTCCAGCTTGCTTTGCACCCTCTCCGCGCTGAAATCGTACTCTTCCACCAGCAGATGAAATAACTTTTTCTCGTCAAGCGGCTGCCAGTCCAGCATATATTCATCGGTTACGGGCATGAATTTAATGGTATCATAAACCTCTTTCCATTCTAAATCGGGGAAGTGCTTACTCCATCCTGCCTGTTCAAATAAGCGCTCAGCAGATTTTGCCTGCCCTGGACCTCCCCCGGCCTGGGGATGCTCTTTCACCAGCTTCAACGCAGTTTTTGGCCCAATGCCTTTAATCCCGCCGGGATTATAATCAGTGCCCATCAAGATTGCCAGCAGCAGGAGCTGTTCATGGCTGATGCCAAGGTGCTGCAAGACTTCTTTCAATGAAATCAGTTCCGGCTTGATTTTTTCATATCCCAACGTGCCGGTTTTCTTTCTGCGCCCTTCCAGGGAAAGATTCCGCAGCAAGAGCGGACAGCCAAAAATCAAATTATCATAATCCTGACTGATGCAGGCATAAGCATCACCATTCTTGACCAAGTGAGCAGCCTGAGCTTCTCCCTCCGAGGGGGCCTGGATAACCGGCAGCCCTAACGTGGCAATGATCAATTTGGCATCTTCAATCATCGCTTTGTTAAGGATAGCAGTTCGGGAAGCAAACCGTTTCATCGCCTCCACGTCGCCTTCCTTTTCCGCTTCTTTCAGCTTGAGCAGGGCTTCCGCCTTGACCGCTGAGCGTTTCTCCCAGGTCTTCAGCTTGATTTCAGGTGCTTTCCCATCAAAGACAAAAACGAGTTTAAGGCCCTGCTCCATCAATGAGGTGGTGCGGTTGAACAGGCCGATCAAATGTGAAGTAACTCGGCCTTTCCGGTCGGTAAAAACGGTGCCATCAACATTTCTAATCGTGGTAAGGAATTGGTAAAGGTAATTATAGGAATCTACCGCCAATACTTTTCCCTTAAGGTCCGCCAGAGAAACTTCCCGCTTGACTACCAGATCCTTGAGTTGCAGGCCCATGGTGGGCAAGTTAACCCATTCTTTTATATTTTTATTGGTGTTGGGGGCAATTTTGCAGATAAAAATGGTGCAGAATAATAATTATTATCATAGGTTTAATTATCCTTACTCTACCCTATTCCACTTTCCTTACCATCACATTTTCCATCACGCCTGACTTAAGCATCTCCTGCGCTTTCTTGCTCAGCTCACCGGTATGCAGAAACAACAGCGGCAATTTCTTTACCTGCGCTTCCATATAGGCCGCAGAAAGATCCTTCTCATCACACTTGCTTTTATTCTTGGCCTTGCAGAAATAACTCATCGGTCCAACAGCAGAAGGCACTTTTAACAGGAAATTCAGCTCTTTCTCCCTACGGATGGTCTCTTTTTTGTCAATGATGATGGCTAACCTGCGGAAGAGGCGTTCCAGATCAGGGAAAAAGTCTTCTTTAAGTGGATGAGACCTTTTTTGATGTTCCCTTCTCATCATCTTTTTGTCTGTACCAGAAATTACCCCTACTTCTTTTTCCTCCTGGAGCAAGGGGCTAGCGGTATACGATGCCGGGGAAGCTGAGACAGTCGGGGGAACAACAGCAGTTGGTCCTGGAGATAGTTTTTCCGGGATTTCTGGCTTTAGTTCCGCGGGCAACGGATTCAAGAGCAGCGGATTCAGCAACCGTTCAATCGCCTCATTGGTCTCGCCCTCCGACAGCAAGTGCCATTTCCAGAACAATTCTGCCTTTCCTCCTACCGTAACCTGCAGCGGAACGGCAAAATCTTTTAAGTTGCGGAGAGCGACCTTTTCCAGCAATTCCAGGCTCTTTTCCGGCAATACCTGTTGCTCTTTCAGCTTATTTAAAACAGCATAATCTTTAGGATTAAGGTTCCCGGTAGCAAAATTATGGAGCTGCTGCTCCTGTCCCGGCAGATAATAGAGCGGTGAGCCGCCTATTTTCAGGTTGGAAATCTTAACTTTGCCTTGCGCAGTCAAGTCGGCCAGATGTGCGGAGGCAAACAGGATTTCAGTATTGAGCGTCTTGGCTACCTTAAAAGGCAAGCTCGGCCCATACATCCGCAGGAAGCTTAGGATTTTATCTTGATCAGTCATACTCTAAGTGAGGGAAGAGGTAAGTTTAAATAGATTTCGTGGCTGAGTAATATTTCACTATTGTACTGGCAGAAGATAGGCAATTAAAACTGTTCTGAGCGAGAGTGGTTATTTTCTCCTTAATCTTTTCTGCTCTTTTCTGCAATTCCTTTCGCAACCTTTTTAATCTTCTCGCCTTCTTACTTGCTTTACCATGCCCTTTCCTTTCCTCCAACTCCTCTTTAATTCCCTGATCATCGGCAGCGTCTATGCTCTCGTTGCCGTCGGGTTCAGCTTAATTTATTCCACCAACCGTTTCATGCATTTTGCTCATGGCGCCAGCGTGGTTATTGCCGGTTATTCCCTATTCAGCTTCTTTACTATTCTGGGAATTCCGTTTGCCTTAAGCAGCCTCTTGACCCTGCTTCTTTCCGCGGTGGTTGGTTATGGGATGTTTAAATTTGTCTATCAGCCGTTACAAAATAAAAAATCATCAACGGTAATCCTATTGATTGCCTCGATCGCCATCTTGATTTTAGTGGAAAATCTAGTTTTGCTGTTCTATGGAGCAGGCGTACGCTCTATCGGGCTGCTGGAGACTGCAAAGGGAATCGCGGTTGGAAGTGCTAACATCACCCCCTTACAAATCATACTGATCCTGATCTCCATGATTTTACTGCTCTCGCTCTACCTCTTCCTGAACAAGAGCAGATTAGGGCGGGATTTACGGGCGGTAGCCGATAATAAAGAGTTAGCAGCGATCATGGGCTTAAATACCGAGAAGCTCCTGGCCATTTCTTTCATCATCGGTTCAGCCTTAGCGGGGATAGCGGGCATTTTGATCGGCTTAGAACAAAACCTTGATCCCACCATGGGCACCAGTTTGATGGTGAAAGGGTTTAGTGGGGCCGTAATTGGCGGGATTTATTCTGTTCTCGGCTCCGTTCTGGGCAGCTATATTGTCGGACTTGTGGAAAATTTTGGCAGCTGGTATCTCCCATCAGGTTTTAAAGATGCCATAACTTTTACCCTGCTTTTCTTATTCTTACTTTTCCGGCCAGTAGGCCTGTTAGGAATAGAAAAAGGGGTGAAAGGGTAATGATTAATCCCTATCTTCTCCATATTCTGGTGCTGGTGGCTATTTACAGTATCGTTGCTGTCAGCCTTAACCTCGCCTTAGGTTATACCGGTCTACTCAATCCGGGCCATGTTGCCTTTTTTGGCATTGGTGCCTACACCTCAGCTTTGCTGACGAAAGCCGGCGTACCCTTTCTTGTTGCCTTCCTCGCTGCCGGAATAATCGCCAGCATCTTCGGCTATCTCCTTTATTTTTCCACGAAAAAGCTGAAAGGAGATTATCTTGCCTTAGCGACGTTAGGATTTACCTTTGTGTTATACTCCTTGCTGTTAAATCTGACTTTTTTAACCAGGGGGCCCTTAGGAATAGCCGGCATTGCTAAGCCATCGTTTGCTGGCATCGTCCTCAGCTCCCCAGCAGCGTATCTTCTCTTTACAGGTATCCTTGCTCTCGTTTCCGTGCTGCTCCTCGCTTTCATCGTCAAATCACCTTTTGGGCGGGTGATGCAAGCCATCCGAGACGATGAAATCGGCGTGCGGGTGTTGGGGAAAAATACTCTCGCCGTAAAAGGAAAAGTCATGATGATCTCTGCTTTTTTTGCCGGCCTGGCCGGAAGTGTGTTTGCCCACTATATAACTTTCATCGAGCCGGGATCATTTACCCTGACGGAAGTGGTGTTGGTGCTGACGATCGTGATTGTCGGCGGCTTAGCATCATTACGCGGGAGCATTTTGGCCGCGTTCATTCTCCTCCTCATCCCGGAATTGTTGCGCTTTTTGGCCTGGCCCAGTTCGATCTTGGGGCCGGGCCGGCAAATACTCTATGCTTTAATTTTACTGGCCATCCTGCTGTTCCGGCCGCGGGGATTGCTGGGGAAGGTGGATCTGGCATGATAACATCAAAGATTTTGGAAGTAGAAAATATTTCTAAACGCTTTGGCGGTATTGTCGCTCTCAATCATTGCAGCTTTGCCGCTGAACAAGGCCACATTACCGCTTTAATTGGCCCTAATGGTTCAGGAAAATCAACGATGTTTCATGTCCTTTCGCGTTTAGTGCAGGAAGATGCTGGAGAAATTAAGTTTAAGGGCGAGGAGATTATTTCCAAAAACGATTTTCAGGTGGCCCGCCGGGGCCTTTCCCGCACGTTCCAGGAAGTACGCCTGTTCCGCAACTTAACCATCCAGGATCATCTGGAATTAGCTTTAAATGATAAAGATGAAAAACTCCAGAGCATATTGCTGAAGAAAAAAAACCATCTTCCCCGGATAAAAGAAATCTTAGCCCTGGTGAAATTGTCTAAATCACTCTCGGTGCTGGCGACGGAACTAAGTTACGGGCAACGAAAACTTCTCGACTTGGCGATGGCCCTGGCCCAGCGGCATGAATTGCTGATGCTCGACGAACCGGTTGCTGGCGTC
>JBBSWG010000026.1:0-1818 GCA_038046425.1 Nanobdellota archaeon | reverse complement strand
AAGAAGTGCAGGAAGGGATTGGATTCGCGATTCCGGAAGAGCTGGAACTGGCGGTACGCGTCACCAAAGATTTCTGGAACAAAAATCAGGATTTTGTAAAGCAGTTAGTAAAAACCTGGGGTAAGCCCGCCCTCATTGAAATGTGGGAGCAGCAATTCTTTTACTTCTGCCTGAAATACGAATGGAATTTTGTGGATATGCAGGAGAAAGCATCAGCTTTAACTACCGATCAGATTGACGTGGAGAATGCTCAACGTTACGATATCACCTATGTTGATGAGCAAGGAAAGAAGAAACATCCACTGATTCTTCATCTTTCCCCTTCCGGTGCCGTCGAGCGAGTACTTTATGCCCTGCTGGAACGGGCCGCTAAAGATGAGAAAGCAGGCAAGACACCGCAATTCCCCCTGTGGTTAGCACCAACTCAGGTTCGGCTGATTCCCGTCTCTATCGAGCGCCACCTTAATTTCTGTAAAGGGATTCAGGAAGAGTTTGCCAAATTACAAATCCGGGCGGATGTTGATGATCGCGTGGAGAGTGTCGGTAAACGCATCCGGGAAGCGGAGATGGAATGGGTGCCTTATCCTTTAGTTATCGGTGATGAAGAGTTGAAAGATAAATTTAAGCGTCTGACGGTGCGGCAGCGGGAGAAGAAAACAGAAGAAAAGATGCGCTTTGATGAATTGGTGGACTTGATCAGGAGGAAAACAAAAGGGATGCCCTATGATCCGTTACCATTGCCGGTATTGGTGAGCAAAAGGGTAGGGTTTGGGGGTTAATTATAAGTTAAGAAGCTTCCGGAGCAGATTATTTATTAAATCTAAAAATTTAAAATAGGATCCAGTTTCAAGCCCGTTATGTCCCTCTCGGAACGTCTCCTGGAAACAGTAAATGCCCTTTTCATCTCCCTGCTTGATTCCAACCGCTATACCCGTCGAATCATTAGAGGTCTGGGCGAGCCTTATTTAGCGGGCCATTCCCTGGAAGAAGGCCTGGAAGCGATTCGGCACAGTTACCAGCGGGCTGCCTTTCACTTCAGTAAACAATTTTGGGAGTATGAAACTGCGGAAAAGATCGTAAAGTTTGCCTATGATCGCAATTTAGACGTCACTTTAGACATGGAAGACCATTGCTGGACCACTGCCTCTCTGGAAGCGGCGCAACAACTTTGGAAACGAGGAGCAGATAATTTGGGAAAGTATTTCCGCGAGCTGGGTTGCATCGTCCGGGATTACATGCCGGTGGAATTGACGCCGGGGGAAGGGCTGAATTATATGGTACGGAGGCTGAAAGCCAATCCGGGGTTGGTGTGGAATGGGATGAAGAATGCGATGGAGAAGGTGGCGGAAAAGATCAGGGGAAGGTGAGGGATGATGGTGAAAGGGGGAGTAGCAAAGAGTTAAAAGCTACGTAAACAACAGCTTAAAGAGTAAAGTGCCTGGCACCGGAATCATTGAACTCTTTCCGGTACCACCGCCATCTCCAGATACTTTCCACCAAATAAATCCCCACTACACCAGTACGGGCTCCTTATCCCTAACGGGCTTTCTCGAGCACCCCTCTCATCGCCCCCAGTACCAGGCTTACTTTCAAAGAATCACCCAGGACCTGCTCGGCAATAAAAGTCTGCAAATCAGGACGAGCCAGAATCTTCTCCAAGGCCTGGCGAAGCTCAGGAGTGAGATAAACTTTTTCCGGGGAGCATAGTTGACCCTTTCCTTCTTGTTCACTTTAGCTTATAAACGTTCACTTTATTTTAAATATGTTCACTAGTATTTAAATGTTTGTACCTCTAAAAGCAAAAGGGTTGTGGTTGCT
>JBBSWG010000025.1:0-24188 GCA_038046425.1 Nanobdellota archaeon | reverse complement strand
CGCGGGGGGTTGCCCCATCCGGGGACGCAGCTCCTACGATAACTGAATCAGGAATTTTGAAGATGCTGGTGGCGCTTCATAGGAAGCGGAGGGCTCGCCTCGCCATCTTGGCTAAGCCAGCCCTCCGTTTCAGATCAGTGAAATATTACCAAGTTCAGAAAAGTATAAATAGAAGCAGAATAATCATCCCAGAAGATTAAGCTCGCCACAGCTTGACGGCATGAAATGAGGGGGGCATGAAACTAACGGGGTGAACAACGATGAATAAAATAACGATAACTCTTATGATTGCTAGTGTAATTTTTCTCCTGGCCTGTCAGCCCGTGAGCAAGAAAGCAGTTAAAGAAGCTGCCCCTCCAGCTACGGCGGAAGAAACGGAAGTCTCACAGGAGTTAAGTGATCTGGACGACCTCGATAAGTTAGTGCAGGAAACGGATGATGAACTGGGATTGGATGAGTTGGAACAGATTGAGGTGGAGTGAGGCGGAGTGAAGCTTCACGTACTTTTCCTCTCCGGTTACTTCTATCGCCCCCACCACCTGAGAATTTTGCGAAGCAAAATTCTCTTTTAAAACTTCTCCAAACTCACCTGCTCTCCCAGCGGGCGCACTTTCAATTTCTTGATCATTTCATCTTCCTGCTCCAGGATTTCTTGAATTTCCTGTGCCCGCTGCACTACCTCAAACGGCAGGCCAGCCAGCTTGGCCACGTGCACGCCATAACTTTGATCGGTCCCCCCCGTTACGAGCTTATACAGGAAAATGATCTCGCCCTTAACCTCTTTCACCGCTAAATTATAATTTTTAACCCGGGGGAATTTCTCCGCTAACTTATTGAGAACGTGATAATGCGTCGAGAATAAAGTCTTTGCTTTTACGATGTTGTGGATATGTTCTGCCACACTCCAGGCGATGGCCACACCATCAAAGGTGCTGGTCCCTCTCCCAATCTCGTCCAAGATTATCAGGCTTCGTTCACTGGCATTATGCAGGATGCTGGCCGTTTCATTCATCTCTACCATAAAAGTGGATTGCCCGGCACTTAAATCGTCAAAGGCGCCAATTCTTGTAAAGATGCGGTCAACGATTCCCAGCAGCGCGTTCTCTGCCGGCACAAACGAGCCTAGCTGCGCCATAATAACGGTCAGGGCCACTTGCCGCATTAAACTGCTTTTCCCGCTCATGTTGGGCCCGGTAATGACCATCATCTCGCCCGGAGCAAGCGTAATATCGTTGGCAATGAAACGTTCCTGCTGTTCTAAGACCGGATGACGGCTTTTCGTAAGCTGGATTATTCCGAGCGTACCCTGTTCTGCCAGCTCCGGCCGGGTGTAATTATTTTCCAATGCCACTTTGGAAAACGAGCAAAGCACATCCAGCACGGCAATTTTTTGGGCAGCGTCCTGAAGCGGGATAGTTTGTTCCCGAATCTGCTGCAGAATCTGTTGGAATAAAGCGTACTCCAACTCCACACTTTTCTCTTCCGCTCCCAGGATTTTTTCTTCCCATTCTTTAAGTTCGGGAGTTATATACCGTTCGCTGTTAGCAGTCGTCTGCTTGCGAATGTAATCAACAGGCACCAGCGCCAGATTTTTCTTAGTGATTTCCAGGAAGTAACCAAAGACATCAGTATAACCAATCTTGAGAGTGCTAATGCCCGTGCGCTGCCGTTCACGCTCTTCCAGCTCCTGCAGGTAGCGACGGGCATTAACCTTCAGGGAATGCAACTCATCCAATTCCTGGTTAAAGCCGTTCTTAAAAATACTGCCTTCCCTGACGCTGACTGGAGCATCGTCACGAATCGCGGCAAGAGTAGTCGTAAGTGGTTCAAAGAGGGCGAACATGCTCAGGGCTTGTAGCAGCGTGCTCTCCTCTCCGGACGTGCCTTTCTCGGCCCGCGTACTCTCGGGAAGCGCTGACAGCTGCTGTAATTTCAGTCTGAGCGCCGGTAAGGCGAGCAGTGAATTCCGCAACGCGACCACTTCCCGGGGCGTGGCGGTGCCATAATTCACTCTGCTCACCAGCCGTTCCAGGTCGTTAATGCCCTGCAAGAGATCAATTATTTCTTCTCGCAGGATCACGTTTTTGTTCAGTGTAGCCACGGCCTCAAAGCGTCCATTAATCTGTTCTGGATTCAGCAACGGCTCTTTAATCCATTGCCGTAGCCGGCGAGCGCCCATGGCCGTAACCGTCTTATCGAGGATGGAAAGCAGTGTGCCCCGGAGCGAACCATCCCGCATATTCTTTAGCAATTCTAGATTACGAATAGTAGCAGCATCGAGCAGCATCGTTTCCTGGCTGCTGCACAGGGAAATTTTTTTCAGGTGCGTAAGAGTATTCTTCTCCAGCGTGTTTCTTTGAGTCGTGTAAAGATACTGCAGCAGCGCACCAGCAGCTGCAATATTCAGTCGCCGCTCTTCCAGGCCAAAAGCATCAAGGCCCGGCAAGTTAAAGTGCTGTAACAGCATTTCCCGTGCTTTCTCCGTTTTAAAATAATAATCCTCCAGCGTGGTGAGAAAGCAGCCCTGGGCATGTATTTTCCCGGTCAGCTCCCGATTGACTTTTAGACTCTCGGGAATAACACATTCGCTGGGATTCAGCCGGGCCAGTTCATTATACAGCTGCGGGTAGGTCTGCACGCTTAAGGTAAAAAATTCACCGGTGGAAAGGTCACAGCAGGCAATCGCAAACTCATCGCCAAAAGAGGTTAAAGCAGCAATATAATTATTTTCTTTTTCATTCAGCAGCGAACCCTCGATGATTGTCCCGGGAGTGATAATGCGCACCAATCCGCGCTTCACCAGACCTTTTGCATATTTCGGATCCTCAAGCTGCTCGACGATCGCTACTTTATGACCTCTTTTTACCAGCTTGCCCAGGTAACTGTCCAGAGCATGAAAAGGAACGCCTGCCAAAGGCGCTCGCCTTTCCCCTTTCCCCCTGGCTGTCAGGGTAATTTCCAGTTCCCGGGCGGCGGTGATGGCATCTTCATAGAACATCTCATAGAAATCGCCCATGCGGAGCATGACGAGGCAATCAGGATGGGCGCGTTTAATTTCCCGGTACTGTTTCATGCCGGGCGTAAGGGAGGAAGGGTCTAATTCCAGGATGCTTTCACCTTTGTTCTCACTTTTTTTTTCTCCCACTGCTTCCGCCATCCCTTAGCCGGGAGGGGCCGAGATTTTAAAGATTGTTGTGAACGAGGCAATATTGGAACAAGGTACTATTAAACGAGGCAATATTTATATAACTGCTTTTATTTATCGTCTGGATATGGGAAAAAAGGGGCAGGTGACGGTATTTATCATCATCGGGATACTGCTGGTGCTGGTGCTGGGGATAACTTTTTTCCTGGTACAGAAAATCGCTTCAGCAAAGCTGCAGGCCAAAACGGAACAGCCGCTCGCTCTCCGGAAGGAACCGTTGCAGCAGGCCGTAGAGAAATGCGTGCAGGATTCATTAGAGCGGGCAGTGTTTTTCATCTCTGGCCAGGGTGGTTATTACCAGACTCCTCCGCCTTATTTTGAATTTGCCGTGTTTAAAATCCCTTATTATTTCGACCAGCAGATTCTGGCGGTGCCCACAACAGCAGAAATCGAAAAGAACCTGGCGGAGTTTATAGTCAACGATTTTGCCGGATGTAAAAAAGAGTTAGCGCATTTTCCCCAGAAGATAACTATTGACGGCGAACCAAAAGTGCAGGTGTCCCTATTCCCTGCCACGATCCGGGCTACGGTGAGTCTTCCCCTTCGTCTCCATCTCGGTGAAGATATTGTGACCGTCGATACGTTTCAGGCTAAACTGCCTTCAGAACTAAGCACAATCATCGAAGTTCGTGATCTTCTCCTGCACGAACAGGAAAAATATCCGGCAGCAGTGCGCTTGAGTGAGCTGGTGCAGCTTGCTGAAAGGCGCCACCTTCTTTTTACCCTCGAGAACGTAGAGGGAACAGTTCTCTATCAGCTGGGTGGATCGCCAGCCTTGCCGTCAGAATTGTCGAATCCAGAATTGCCTAATCAGAAGAAATTGTTGTTTACCTTTGCCATCCGTTATCCCTGGAATGAACCTTTGGAAAGCAGCGGGGAAAAGCTAACCGGTGAAGAAGAAACAGAGAACAACGAGAAGGTGTCAGAGAGGGAGGAGTTAAAAGCATGAAAGCGGCAGCCATAAGGATCATCATAGCAGGATTGACGGTTTTCCTGATGTTGGGAATCCTCATTGTTGTTGGCCAACCACCAGCACCAACTGCGCCTGAATCTTCCCAATATGAATATGCCTCCGAAAGTGGCTATTCCACCGAGTTTCAGCAGGATCTGCAAACGATTGGCATTGATCCCGGTTTTGTTTCCAATTGCGATTTATGCAGCTATGATACGTCCACTGGCACGCTGACCTTAGCTGTGGGAGCGTCAGTACGTCTGGAAGGTGCCGCTATCAAGGAAGGCACCATCATCGAATTAAATGGGGGAGAACTGCATCTTTCTGGTGGAGGAACAGTCTCTGGAGAAGGGTCTTATACCGCCGGCGAACCACCGCTGCTTCAGGGGGGTGTCCTTACGTTTAATCCTGAACAGAAAACAACCACCATTATCTTCCAGGATGCGATGCTTCTTCCAGAAGATGGTGGGGAAATCAAAGGTACGGGCAAAGTCGTCAATGGAATCATCTTCATCGATCAGGCCGATCTCTCCTATAACGGCATCGTGGACAAAGTGGCCAAGGTACAGGTAGAAAAGTTCAGCCAAAATAAGGTCCACCTCCTGGCCGGGCAGAATTTTCGCCTCGGTGACGATCGCCATAATGTTCGTCTGGGAGGACTAGGCGATGAAGAGCTTCAGGAGATAACTCTTTCCAAAGGGAAAAGCGGAGAAACCGTACTCACTATTGGGCAATTGATTGATGATCCTGATCTTCCCTGGCAGCGGGAAGTGGGCAAAGCGCCAATCATAAAAGTACAGGGAAAGCCCACTTTTAGCGTCGGAGATAGCCCCCACTTCACTCTTGATCCACCTCAACCGCTGATCCTGGATTATCGGGGAGAAGAACATCGCTTCTTAGGGAACCTGCAGGTAAATGAGGGGAAGCTCTCCTTTCCCAAAAATTTAGACCTTCGCCAGCCCCAGATGATTGATGGAATTTACCTGCGGCCGCGAACGGACGTTGCCGTTTATTTTGATGATAACGCTCATGCGGGTGAGAATTATGTCGCTCTCGGAGAAAAGTTACGGATGGGTGGAGACAATTTTGTGGCCGCATTAGGTGAGCAAGGGAAAGGCTGTCCTCATATCTTATTCTGTTATGCCTTTGAAGGAAATAAGTATTCCCTTAAAGAGAAAGAGGAAGGCTCTCCTTTCCGGTTGCTGTTTAATTTTGATAGCGCTCGAAGACAAAAAGCTACTGCCGAGCCGCTGAGCGAGGCCGTGCCGGGCGGGGGAGAAGTGATCATTGACCCGGATACTAAACAAGTTCACCTGGAGGGAACGCTTCGGCTCATCAATGGTGTCCATGAACTGGATTATTTCCAGGAGGAAGGAGAACAAAAGTTTAACTACCAGCCCGCAGCCTGTGGTAGGGGCGGCAGAGACTGGTTCGAACGTTCCTGCACCCGGCTGGATTATGATTTCATTGATGGCGGCCGGGTAAATGTCGTGCAGAAGACCAATATGGTAACTGCCCGACAAGGAGAAGATATAGTTACTTTACCAAATTTTCGGCCTGGTTCCCAAGGTAAAGGAAGAGAAGTCAAAGCGTTACTGGAAAAAGAGGAGGTCTATGTCTTGGGATATAAAGGCGGTGAATTTCCTGAAACCTTGCTGGGTAAAGGGAAAGGAGAACTGGGCTGGGGCCACGTTGGCTTGTTGTACTGCGCTCCCACCAGTGCGGGCTGTGAATGGACCGTGACAGAAGCCGATGGCCGGACTGTAGTACGCGGTCCCTTGGACAATAGTTTATTTTCATCTAAAGCTCATGGCATCTGGAAAGTCGTTGACGACCAAAAAAGGCCTCTCACTGTTGATAAGGTGATTCCCTACACTGAAACGATCATTGGAGCACCTTACGGAAAACTCTCCCTTACCGGAAGCTCTTTCAGTTGTGTTAAAGTAGTTTGTGAATCGCTCAAGGCAGGAGGAGTTGCGTTACAGAAGCCGGCAGCAGTTACTTTTGGGAACCTGCCCGCGGGAGAACTGAGTGCGGAAGCGATAATTTACACTGTTGCCCTGGAAGCGCTTCCTTCAGCAGCCTTACCCCATATTCCGGACACGGTGGTGCAAAGTCCTAATCTTCAGCCGGTACCGCTTCAAATACCGGTAGAGCCGGTCAATCAGGAACTGGTGAATGAGGAAATCGCTGATACCAACGTGGGTGGATAATGGATAATTTGTACTTGTTTAGCGTCTGGCGAAGGTTCCTTTCATTACCAGCGTGCCCAAGCGGGTGAACTGATCCGGAAAGAAAACCTCGGCCCGCTTTGGTTTCGGTATTTGATATTTCTCCATAAATTCCCGCAGGGGGTGGTTCGTAGAATAGGTCTTTTCCACCTCGACGGGATCTAACAGCCTTCTTCCATCTCCTGAAGCACCATACATGGAGACGACAGCATCGGTACAATTGTTATAAAACAAGTTGTAGGCGCGCCCTTCTAAATTCTGCTTAAACCACTGGAGTGCTTTTTCCGCATCACCAGATATTTGCACCTCTCGTACTTCAAATTTTTTTCCCGGAAACCTTTGTTCCAGCTCCGGCCAGGAAATTTCTGAGCAGGAGGGCGGCCGGCAGCCATAAACATGCTCATTTCGGAGAACCTCAATATGTCCGTACTTCCCGGCAAAGCCCACCAACTGAGATAACTTTTTTATTTCCTCATAGGCATCAATCAGGACCAGATAACTCTTATCTCTTTTGAGAACAGCGGGAACTATCTGGCGCTTTCCATGTTCTTCCCTCTCCTGAGAAGGGCCCTTTTCGGAGCAGAGAGCCATTACCGCAGCTAAATAAACCGTCGCCGCATTAGTAAGATAGAGTTTCATGGTGTTACTTCCTCCACCCGTTGCCCGGCAAGCGATTCCCGGGCCTTCCTCTTCGCCAGCTTATGCGCAAGGTGCAGCGGTTCCGGCAGCTTATGCGGATATTGAATCGTTTTAGGGATGAGGTTCAGCACACTTCCCAGGGAAACTAAATGTCCCGGAGAAACATAGACTGGCTTGGAATACTCCCGCGTCTTGAGCTCAAACCCGCAGATTTCATTCTCCACGATAATTTTTCCCTGTTGCACTTGCCCGCAAAGCAAGCTTTCTGTAACTCCAATAGTCGGCCGGTTGAGTGCTAATCCTAAATGGGAAGCTATCCCGATCCTTCGGGGATGAGCTATGCCTGCACCACTCACTAAAATCAGATCAGGCTCCTGCTCTAATTGATTGTAGGCTTCGATAATAGCTGGCATCTCCCGATAGGCTTGAAAACCAGGACGATAAGGAAGGGGATTATCCAAGAGATAGCTTTTCATCTCCAGCAATTTCATCGAGGGAAATTCACAGATGACAACCAAGGCGAGAAGTTTCGTGCCCGGGGGAGGGCCGAGGGGAAGACAACTGCTGCCGGCAATAGTTTTAAGGCTGGTAAAGCTGCCAAAGCCATCGTTTAGCGTTACTTTTGGCGCTAACTTCAGTTGCTCTTTTTTCAGTTCGTTCAGGTCCATAGGTTCTCCTCTTTGGGTTCATCCTGTAGCCACCAATTTAGATACTTGAAAATAGAGGTTAGAATAGTTACTTATTTATAAGGTTTTTGGTTGGGGTGCTTGGTAGGGTAAAGGTAATGAGGGTGGATGCATGGAGATACTGGGGGATACAGAGCTTTCCTGTAGAAAGATAAATAAAGATCGGAGAGATAAGATAAATAATGGTGTTAATCGTAGAACGCAGGGCCGGTAAGAAGGTAAACCTGGTATTCGTCTCAAAGCAGGAATTTCTTCGTTTTTATGAAGAGCATATCGCCAGAAACAGTAGAACTGAGCTTACTGTGTTGGCTGAGTTCAATTTAGCTACGAACGATTGGGACGCTGAACCGTCGTATGAACGAATTCTCAATGTGTTTATGCTCTCCATCCAAGAGCAACACTCTATCAAAATTGAACCAGGAATTACGCGTGATTTTCGCCTTCCGTTGAGTAAGAAGTTTAAGGATGTACTTAAAGCCAGGAGCTATCACCCCCAAGCAGGTTTTCTTAAATCGCCAGGAAATGCCTTTTTTAGGATAACAATCGAAAGAAGAAAAGAAAATTTTTCTTTATATGTAGGCCCTGATGAACTCATTCTGATTAAAGAAGCCATCAATAAAAAGAGGGTTGCTAGTGGACAGGAGCCGTTAGTCTATCTGATTACTCACCTTGGGCTTTCCTACTAGCTTCAAACCGCTCGCGATATCGATTTCCCGATTGATTTAGCACATAAAGGCGGTAGCCCCCACAAATGTCTTTACAATAATCATCTAAATACTGCTGTGTACCAAAGCAGGTATCTTTCAATCTCTCTCGAATGGCCAGTTCTGTAAAATCATCAAAGCAAAACTCGTATAAAACATCTTTATTTACTAAGTAAATAGATGCTGGTTGTGGATTCTGTCGGCTGAGGAAATTCTGAACTCCCTGCCGGAGACCATCCTTGGTCTTTTGTCGTAGCATTTGATAGGAGGAGGGATCAGCTTCAAAAAAAGTATCCTGGATCCCAGCAATAGGATAAAAAGTATCCAAAAATATCATCTGCTCTTCTTCTTCAAACTTCAGTATTTCTTCCGACTGGCTAGGAACTGCTGTGGCGACAACCATGGGATGGTGTTGACCTCCTTCTATTTAAACCTTTCTACTAAAAAGTGATTAAGCTAATAAAAAAGTGATGGCGTTAAAAGTGATTGCGTTAAAGACCGGAGTTTTATTTACCTTGCATAATACGCGTCATACTCCCGCATGATTCCTTCCCGGGCGACAGGATGGACCTTTACCGTCTTCCGTTTGCTCCCAAAGATAAATTCCACTACTTCTTTATTGCTGAAGCAGGCTTCATTCAACTGGCGGCTGATCTCCTCATCACTCAGCGGAAACCCTTCTAATCCTAACATCTTCTTCATCATGGACATGTCCTATTCCCTCCCAGAGATTTGGGCTTTACAATTTTTCAGATTAGACCCTACAATTCCTCACTGTACACTTCATCCTGCCATCTCAACTCGTCTTCGTCAATGAGGTCATCAAAACCTTCCTCATAACCCATCATCAGGCCGTCTTCCCAGCCGGTGATTGAGTCGTCATCCACCTGCTTTCCGCGACCTTCCTTGGTATAAATCCCTTCTTCATCCTCCTCGGCAAAATTCTCTTTCTGGCTTGTTTTCGGATACATTAGTCCCACCCCCCTCACTGTTTTGAAGCATAACCTTTAAATATAAATACATTTTGCTGATGGTATATAGGGGGTATATGCTAAGAAGGGGGTTAGGGTGATGGGTAAGACGAGAGGAAGATGAGGGAGGGCACTATCGGCTCGCTCTCCGCTTCGTAAATCTTAGTGCGTGCCCTCCCCTACGACAACTTAAACTGAGGAGAAACAAACCATGGAATACCGCAAATTAATTTCCTTCGGCAAGAGCAGTTTTGTCATTTCGCTGCCCAAGAGCTGGATCCGGCAGAACAAGATGAAGAAGGGGGATCTGGTATATCTGGAGGATAGTGGGTCCAGCCTTATTCTGAGCAAACGGGAGGAAGAGAAAAATAATGAAGAAAAGGAGAAAGTTATTGTTGTTGACGGCAAGCCGGCAACGTTGATCGCCCGGGAAGTGAGTGCTGCTTACATTACCAATTATCGGCAGATCATTTTCAAAGGGAAAGAGCTTAAAAGCAAGATTCAGGAGTTGCAGGCGATCATTCAGAATCTTATCGCGTTAGAGATTATGGAACAAACCACCGATACCATTGTGGCCAAGGATTTTCTAAACATGGATAAAGTAAATATTCAGGAACTTATCCGCAAGATGGATGTGGTCACGAGAACCATGTTCAAAGAGAGCTGCTTTACCTTCCAGGAAGATAATTATAAAAACATCAATGAGCGGGATAAAGATGTCAATCGCCTTTATTTCCTGCTCTACCGGGCCGCGCTGTATAACATCGAGAGCCCCCTCCGGGCGATGAAAAATTTTAAGCTAACTCCCAGCGACTTAATCCGGCTGCACAGTTTAGGGTTTTATATTGAAGCAATTGCCGATGAAGTGCGGCGAACGACCCGTTTTGTCCGCCACCTTACCGTTCCCCCGGTCAAGCAGAAGCAGATCGAGCAGCTGTTACATAGATTCAACGATTATTATCTGGAGACGATGAAAGCAACGCATAATAAAGATATAGAACTAGCTTTGCGCCTCTCTGAACGGAAAGCTGAATTTGAGCGCGAGTTAGATGGACTAGAGAAAGACGTCCCGAAAGTAGAGAACCTCAATCAAACGATCAACCGGATGCGCCGGCTGATTACCAACATCCACAACCTAGGACGGGTGGTCTACACCTTGGTTTGAGGGTTTTAGTTTTTTTTCTCTATTTCACCACAACTGTTTGACTATTTTGGGATAGTTACCTAATAGAAAGATTTATAAATAGGAAGCGACTAATGGCTTACTTCAGAGGAGTAAAATGCATAAAATGCTTCAAACGTTAGAGGAACGGCTTCAGGGCTTGGGGCGGAAAGAACAGCGCCACTTACTTAGTAACATTTATGACCAGTTGGTGCCGGGCAAAAAAAGTGGACAGCAGAAGCCGGGAGAGTATCGCGATTTTGCCCAAGGTGGTGGCGAGAATTTGTTAGAATTTGTATTACACTTCGAACAGAAGTTGAAAGCATATCAGCTGGATACGCGGGCCGCTAGGCTTCACCACCATTATCTGGGTGAGCGTTATGTTTCGAAAGAGTAAGAATGAAAGAAGGAGAGAGAAAATAAGAAAGAATCAGGGTTAACTTCTTTGAAAAAAAAGTCGTAATAAAGAGTCAATAAGTTTATAAAAAAGGAGGCCTCCAAGCACTGACTGGAGAAAATGGTAAAATAGAAAAATGGTAAAAGCCGCCCTGTTGGAGCTGGAAGATCTGAGAAAAGCGGGAGTAGAACAGAGATTAGGACAGAGAATTGAGGAAGTCCAGGTTGTTTCTTGCCAGCATCAACGGCATTCCATCACCGGAATAGCAGCGTTGCAGACCTCAGGAGGAGAAATAAAGAAAATCTTTTTTAAAAAATATATTCCGCTCCTCCAAAAAGATACCGCTTATTTACAAACTCTTTATCATCGCTTTCTGAAAGAAAGCACTTTCTTGCAGCTCATCAATGAGCAAGTTGCACCAGATTTAGCACCGCTGCTGCTAGGCCGGCTGGCTATAAGCCGTAAACCACCGTACTTTACCTTCATGCAGCTTCTGGAAGGGTCTTCGGCATATGACCGCTACATTACTTTGGATAAGAAACTTAAAGAGGCTAAACGGGCTGAAGAAGCTGAACAGCCCGAGCTCCGGGCTGCCATTGGGAAGCAGAAATTGGCCTTATTACAGCAAGATTTAAAACAGGTGGCTCAATTTAATGGTTCCTGTAATCGGGATAACGAAAAGTTCTCTTTAACCCTGGAAAGCCTCCTGGATGAAAGTTACCAGCCCTATAATCAAGGACTGGCCGGCACCATAGAGCATTACCTGAAAAGGGCCGTTCACTTTTGGGAGCTGGGAGGAGAAGAATATTTTCATTCCCGCAAAAGAAGAGTGGGCAAGTACAACGGCAGAAAGACCTTCCGTTGGCTGCTCCGGGAAAAAGGAATAAATCTCCGGGAAAGGCTGGAAAAAATTGTTCTGCAACGCGGTTTCATTAATTCTATTATGGAATTACAGCATGGTGATTGCCGCCTCCAACATAATTTTAATGGCACTTTTTGCGACCTGGAGGATTTTGGCCGGTATCCCTGGTATCGTGACCTGGTGACCTATACCAGTGAAGAAATTGTCACCCCCTCCGTAAGCGAGTTGCCAGCGTTATTAGCGCACTATTTTGTCCATCGTTGGGCTTACTTATCTCCGCAACCGCCGGTCACTCGGCAAAATGCTGCCGATGCTGCTTTTCAAAAACTAGAAGAAATAGAAGCAGGACAAAACCCGGAAAGGTTAAATAAACTTATTCGGGAGGAGATTGGCATCTCTATTTTTGCCGACTTTTTAGTAGGCTGCCTGGCCGGGATGATTGAAGAAGATATCATCATTAATGGCGCAAGAAAAAAGCCCTCCAGAGAGTATTTAGATCGGCTCTTGCCCCATTACCCCAATTATTCTTTAGAGAAGCTCCAGAGCTCCAGGATGAAACACATCCAAAAATTATACTCTTTACTAACGTCACCAGATGCGGGATATTTTTTCCAACATTGCTCTAATCAGGAACAAGTAATGGATTACTTTTTCCAAATGGGAAAGCTATTAAACGATTTAGGCCTGACTAAAATTGAACGTTTAGGAGAATTAGAACCATTGAGTAAAGGTTCTCAATACCGGTTTTTCTTTGCCCAGGGGTTAGATCGGGGCAGGGAATCATATGGGGATAAGAAATCAGCCTAAGATGAGGAGAAGAGATCATGACCACCCACTTGCGCGACATCCTGATTACAGCAGCAAAAAAAGCCGGCGAGGTCCAGAAAGAGATCCTGCGTCGTGGTTCCGGATCTTTTGATCTAGAGAAAAAATATGATACGGGAACTTCTGCTGACTTCGTCACGGAAGCTGACATCGAAAGCGAGAGAGTGCTGCGGGAATATTTCCAGGAAGTAATGCCGGAGTATAATTTACTTGGTGAGGAATTTGGCGGCGAGTATAATGGAAATGGGAAAGTTATATTGATGGATCCTCTCGATGCTACTAAACACTTTAGAAAGGGACGGCCACGATTTGGGCCGATTATTGGGGTCTATGAACGGGGTCGGAATATTGCCGGTATTGAATATAATGTTCTTCAGAATATCATCTATGTGGGGACTGAAAGAACAGGTCTGGACCGAATAGGCTCTCAGGAAGACAGCTGGCCTCAAGGCGTAGTCTACGTCGGTGGAAAAGTTCTGAATTGTCCCGATTTCAAAAGTGAATTGGGAAAGACGCTTCGCCACTTCTTTCCTGATAACCCGATAATAGCAAAGAGTGATGAACATGATGTCTTGCATCGCGCCCGAGTTTGTGACGGACGCTGGGCTGTTTACTTCCATGCCGGGCAAGGCCGCCATGATATCGCCGCTGCACCTATCTTTGGAAAGTTGACTGGAACCAATGTAACTGATCACAATGGGAAGCCGTACGACTTTCTGGATGCAGAATTGGAGGTAGCCAAATATGGAACAGGGCAAAATGATGCGGTCAGTTCTTCTACTGTCCTCGTTGCCCGTGAGCCCTACTTTGAAAAGATGCTGCAAGCGCTCGCACCCTATAAAGCGCAGTTAGACCGCCGCCAAGTCCCGGGACGGCGAGACAGCCTGAAGCTTCCGGTACTCAAGATTTAATTCACTCCCGCACCACAAACCGGCCTTTTTCCAGGATACGCCGGAGACAGTCACGCTCTTTTGAGGAAACTACCGTCTCTTCCCAGGTTACTGATTCTAAATGCTGGCAATATTCGAGTCCCCGCACTCCCCGCAGATCAGCCCGGCTTAAACTGGCTTCTTCCCAGCTCGAGCCGTGCAGCCGGGCTTTCTTAAGATTCGCTTCCGCCAGGTCGGCACCGTCCATATAAGAGTTGACAAGAACCGCCTGTTCCAGAATGGCCTGTGATAGTTGTGCTCCGCCAAAATGTGCTCCCGTCAGATCAGCCCCCCGAAAGCAGAATTGAGAAAGGTCTGCTTCCTCGAATTGAGCCTCGACTAAGTAACTGCTTTCTAAATTTACTCGTTCTCCGTCGAGACGTGGTAAGAGCATTCCTGGTGCGCGAATGTGGCGCAATTCGGAATCGGTTAGCAAAAGTTTTTGACGACTATTTCTTTCCAGATACCGAAGCAACGAGCTATACCCTTCCGCGGCAGTAAAATCAAAACTTCGCTCCAGTTGTATCTGGCGGAAATCCCGTTCACCCTGAAGCACTTTCGTAATGAATTCTTGGCCACACAGGGGAGTTAATGATAAGGGCATAGTTTCTGCTCAAAATAGGGAGAGGTTTAAAATATTTACCTTTGTTTCCGCCCATAATCACGCCGTAATTCCTGCAATCCTTCCCAGTATTCTTTCAGGGTGATGTGCCGAGCCGAGAAAGCTGAATGCAATTCATCCATTCGTCCTTCTAAATCCGGATTGTTCACTAAGAGCGCCTGTCGCAGCCGGGATAAAGCGGTTGCCGGTCCAATCACTTCCGTCACGGGTGGGACGGGAGTAGCAGGAGGCGTGTATTGGTGCACCCGCTGCCCATTTCCCCCCAGAGAATTATAACGCCGTTGGTACATAGATTCCACCCTAAACTTCTAAAAGCGCTCTTACTATTTAATTCTTACGGATACTTTTATAAAACCCTCATTATTCTGTTAAATTACCTGCTGTTAATGCGGGGGTAGCAAAGCCTGGAGCTCAGCCGAGCGGGCAACCAAATGCGCAGGACTTAAGTGGACACTCACGTGGATGCGTGAGAAAATTAAAAAAAGTTTAAGCAATCCTGTCCCTTAGTGGGTTCGGGAGTTCAAATCTCCTCCCCCGCATTTTCTTTCGCCACTTCAGGGGTTTATTGGCGTAGTTCGCTCTGGGGTTGATAAGGGGCAAGGCCCCTTATGTGAGGATCTCCTCCCCCGCATTTTCTTTCACAAGAATTTTGCGCAGCAAAATTCTCAGCAATCTTTAAATAACTGCAGCGAAAAGGCCGCTTATCAATGCCCCTGTGGCGCAGCGGTAGCGTGCGTCCTTGGTATCTTTTGGCATCTTCGCCAGAGAGGACGAGGTCCCGAGTTCAAATGATGATTACGATAGCGTAATCGTCTGACGGTCTCGGCAGGGGCTTGACGAAGTTAAGACCCTGACGGCTCGAAGGCTTAGCCTTCGCCTGTCGGCAGGGGCTTTTACCCTCTTCTACAGCACCCAAAAGGTTAAGTAGGAGAAACCCTGCTGAGCACACAATGTTCCAGCAAATCTCCCGGAAGATTCGAGAACACCTGGCAGCATTTCCTACCCAGGATCAACTTATTTTTAATAATAAATTTATCCCTGTTGACCCTCAGAACTTTCAGCTCATCCGTCCACCACCGGCATTTCTCCCATTCACTCTCCCTCCCACCCTCGCCTTCCTCGACGGCGGACAGGCCGAGATCCTTAACGACGGCAATTTCTGCCTGAGCTTTATTCGGGTAGCTGCCCAGCTCTTCCAGGGAGAGAAAAAAAAAGAGCTCATAAAAAATGAATTTTATTTGTTCACCAGAGCAGCATGGAAAGAGAAGGAGCTATTCTACGAAAGTTCCCTGTTCCCCCTCCATCCAGAAAAATTGATGAAAAAGGCATTGATGGAAGAACCATTGATGAAAGAAGCCGATTTAACTCTTTCCTCCTACGACTCCTCCCTGAAGATAGGGAAAGAGCGGGCACCGCCGGCCCGGGTAGCATCCCTGGCCAGAAGGTTTGCTGAATTGGCCCTGGCCGCACAGGTTAAAGCTGACTTTATTCTCCTGGATGGGACTTTAGAAGGTACTTTTACCAATGAAGAAACGTATCTTTCTCCATTGCCAGAAAACGTAAGCGCCCTCGCTAAAACCTCTTCCCTGTTTACCATTGCCGGCAACAATCCGCTCCTGCTGCTTAACAAGATTGCCCCGGCTGGCTGCTGGAGTTATCTCCTTGATGATAAAACGTATTTCGTCAAGATTCATCCGCAGGCAAAACATGTCTTTCGCTTTGAAGGCAATAAAGAAGTGCTGCCGTTTCTGGTGGAGCAAAGTAAAGATGCCGTCTTCCTTGGTTATCCTTATGGGTTGATTTTCGTGGACAAATTAGCGCGGGTAAGCAATGCTGAGCGCGATGCGCTGCGGATGAATTTTCTGCTGCGGAAAGAGAATAAGGAGATTCTGGACTATCTAAACTCCACCAATGCCCATGAGATTCTGGATCGGTTGGGATAAGTCGGAAGGCACGCTGGATTCAGGCATCTGCTTTGACTTTATAATGCCGCTGAAACTTTTCCACTCTACTTTAGAGACCCAGCTGGTATCGTCTTCTTCTTTTGCGATCAGGCCGTTGGCCGTCATGGCCAGGTAGAGGATAACGTTCATAGTAAAAGCCCCAGTTATACTTTATAGTTTAATTGAATAATCCCTCTTTTTAATTTGATGACTTTAATGAGCTTTAGTCTTCTTTCAAAACCACTTCCAGCAAAAATAGGTATCCCCCTCCCGAGAATATACGGTTCGATATTCACTATGATCTCGTTGATTAACCCTCTTTTCAGAAAAGCACTATTCAGTGTACTTCCTCCCACCAGGAGAACCTTTCTAAAACCTAACTGAAATGATTTTTGAAGTGCTTTTAGTGGTGAAGAGGCAAGCAAATAACTTTGAGGCAGTTTTAATTTAGAATTATGGGATACAATTATTTTAGTTGCTTTTACATCATCAAAGTTATACTCTTTCCATTGTTGAACAGTTTGGTATGTTTTTCTCCCAACGATTATACCCCCGTATTTTTTTGCTAATTTTAGCAACACTTTCCAATTTTCATGAGAAAGAAAATCTTCTTGATAGTTTTCTCTGGCAATCATGCCATTCACCGTCATGGCCATATAAAGTACTACCTTCATTACCCTTTCCCCCCACTGCCACCCAACCTAATCCTTTGCTCCGCGATGTGCTGAATCGCCGCGCGGGCCGATCCCAGGATATGCCGAGGATCAAAATCTTTCGGTTTGGTAGCTATAGCCTTTCTGACTGCCGCATCGAAGGCTAACCGTAGATCAGTATCGGTGTTGATTTTACAGATGCCCAGCCGTATCGCCCGCTTTACTTGATTATCAGGAACGCCCTGCACGCCCGGCAGATCCGCACCGTATTTTTCTGCTTCTTTGACTAGAGCCGGGGGAACGCCCGAGGCACCATGAAGGACTAACGGGATGTTTACTTTTCTGCGGATTTCCTTAAGGATATCTAAACGCAACCGGGCTGGCGACTGCGCCTTTCCCGCAAATTTATAGGCGCCATGACTCGTTCCAATCGCTATCGCCAGGAAATCACAGCCCGTTCGGGCCACAAATTCTTTGGCTTTATCCGGGTCGGTGTAGAGAATATGGCGTGAGGAAACGGTATCTTCTGCCCCGCCGATCGTGCCTAATTCAGCTTCCACCGAAATTCCCCGACGATGGGCGAGCTGCACCACTTTCCTGGTCAGCATAACATTTCTTTCAAATTCTTCCTGAGAAGCGTCGATCATCACCGAAGAATAACCGAAAGCAATTGCTTTCCTGATAATGTTCAGGTCCCGGCCATGATCGAGGTGGAGGGCAATAGATATTTTATTGGTTTGAGCAGCAGTTTTAGCAAGAGCAAGCAGGTATTCCATCCCGGCATACTGTAAAGCACCCTCAGAAGTAGAGAGGATGACGGGAGATTTCAGCTTTACTGCCGCCTGTACCACACCCTGCAGGATCTCTAAATTGTTGATGTTGAAGTGGGGAACGGCATAGTGCTCACGCTGAGCTTTCTGCAGCATGGTTTTGGTGGAGGCGAACATGGGAGATCTCTTTTGAGATACTAACCTCCATTTTTGTTTTCTCCATAATATGAAATTGTCATTTTTTGTAGCATGTATGCTATATTATTTATAATTTTTGCGTTTTAGTTATGTTCTATACGGAAAACTAAAGTTCTGGTCTTTGAACCAGAGACTTCTTAACCTTAATTCCCCACTTTTTCATAATACTTCCTGCTTCCCGCTCCGTCAACAATCCCTGCTTGCAGCCATGATGCTGAATCACCGAGGAAGCATTCGCCTGCCCTAAACGCAGCGCATCTTCAAAGGCATACTGTTTAATCATCCCGCCTAAAAAGCCGGCAGTAAAAGCATCTCCTGCTCCCGCTGTATCCACAATCTTAACGTGAGGAGGAAGTAAAGAGTATAGGGTCTTATCCCTCAATGCATACAACCTCTTGCGGCCGTCGGTGATAATCACCATGCCCGGGCCAGTTTTCTGAAGTTCCCGCAGAAGAAATTTCAGGTCTGTTGCCTGCGTTCCCAGAACGGCCTGTGCTTCTTCCTTATTGAGGACCAGGATAACGGTATTTTCCAAAATAGGCTTAAGATATTGTTTTCCTTTCTGCGCCAGATACTGGGAAGGATTAAATAAGATAGAACGGCTTTTTTTCTTGGCCTGTTGCGCAATTTTCTTAGCCACCTGAAACGATTTGCCCATCAGGCTGCCCAGGTAAATCCATTTGGCATTAAAGGTGGCCTTAAAGGCCATAGCCTTAACATCAGTCAGCGCCAAATCCCGTGAGGCTTCCTTAAAGACAAAGATGATCCGGTTCTTGTCTTTGGTTGAAGAGATAAGCGTAGCAGTATCAGTATGATGTCTGCTTTTCCGCCGGCAGATATTCTCCACCCCATACTGCTTTAATTCCTGCAGGATGAATTTGGCATCGTGGTCATCACCCAGTTTGGCCAGCATCTTCACCTTTAATCCCAGCTTAGCCAGGGCTGCAGCGGCATTGGTGGCTCCACCGCCCGAATGGGTCTCGCTGTGCGTGACCAGAATCTTATCTCCCGGTTTTAGAGAGGAAAATGATTGGCTGATAGTGAGAAAGTGGTCTACCGTAGCGGAGCCGATGGTAAGGACGTCAAGCATGGTAGTCTTAGAGGTGGAGAGTTTTGACTTCTTCTAGATTCTTACGCAGGGGGTCGGTTAGAGGGTAGGGGGTAGTCATTTTATTCTTCCAATGCTTTACTCTTCAAAGGCAAAGGCTAAGAGGATTAAGCCAATAACTATTAACAGTGCTGAGCCGGTTGCTACAGCATACTTATCTTGTAAAACCGAGGGTATCGCACTGACCACACCAATAATTACACTGATTATTCCCGCCAGACCGAGAAGGTTTTTTGAGCCTTTTCTCATGGTTATACCCCCTTTTATGAAGAATGAGAGTATATTGGTATAGTTTATATAGTTTTGGGGTTAAGTCACTTCCCCCAAAACTTCATCCAGGAGAACCAGCCCCGTTCCAGCCGGTGCACGTCCTTCCTCGTCAACACGAGAATTTCTTTCCCGTTCTTGCGGAGAACTTTCCTCATCTGACGCAGCGTATTCTGATTCAATACCGCGTTCTTGGTGCCATGTTTCCAGAGCACCTGCAGGGCATCAAACTGCGCTCTGGTCACTCTTTCCGTGGATAGGGGAACGCCGGTTTTCGTGTCCAGCTTCAGCCCTCTGGTTCTGATGCCTTCCCGAAACAATTCACTAAGCGCCAGCAGCTTTTCTTTATCTTCATTGTCTTCATAGGCCAGCGGGCCAAAATCCAGGCAATAGACGTAGCCCTGAATTTTCTCGGGATCAATTTTGCGGGGAAAGGTGGCCATGGATACGGGGGGCATTATAATTTCAACTGTTTCATCTCGGCTACTGCCAGGAAATTTTTAGTGGTATGTTTTCCCATAATCATCATCCCCTTCACGCTTAAAATACCCTTGGCTTTAAAATAGTTGTGGTGGGGAGTAATTATTTAAATCTCTGAAGTGGCGGAGCATCTCCAAAATCTTTTTATAGTACTGCTCATCCTGAGGTGGATATGTCCCTCACCAAAGCCGGTACGGTATCAGAAGTAAAGCCGGGCCAAGGCAAACCTATCCTGGTAAATGGCAAATCCATCGCCCTCTTTAATGTTGACGGGAAGTTCTTTGCCCTGGACAACACCTGTCCGCATGCCGGCGGTCCCTTAGGAGAAGGAATGCTGGAACAGAATACCGTGGTCTGCCCCTGGCATGGCTGGGAGTTTGACGTCACAAGCGGAAATTGTCTTGTTCCCGGCGGCTTTCAGTTAAAGTCCTATAAAGTGGAAGTGAAAGGAGAGGAAATCTGGGTAGAAGTTTAATTGATGGTTTTGAAAAACCTGTTTTTTTTACGTGCTTTTCTCCAGTTCTTTCATCACCTTTTCTGATAATTCTATCTCCCCCGCTTTTAAATTCTCTTCCAGATGCTTTTTGTTGGTCGTGCCGGGAATGGGAATGGCCGTCGGCCATTTGTTGACAATCCAGGCCAAGGCTACTTGGGTTGGTGAGTGCCCCAACGCTTGAGCCAGGCGCTGCAGACGGCCATCCGCAGCAATATTCCTCTGTTTCCCTCCCAGCGGAAAATACGGCAGATAGGCAATATTGTTTTTAGTCAGATAGGGCAGCAATTCCCATTCATCATAGCGATAGGCCAGACTGAACTGGTTCTGCACGCTGACGATTTCCATTATCTTTTCAGCCTGCTGCAGCTGGGCAAGAGAGAAATTACTGACCCCAAAATGTTTAATGAGGTCAGCGTCCTGCAACTCTTTGAAAGCTTTAATTGTCTCCATCAGGGACAAACGGGAATCTGGCGCATGTAACTGATAAAGGTAGATTTGTTTCACTCCTAAGCGCTGCAGGCTTCCGGCAACTGCCTTTTTAATGTGCTCTGGCCGGCCGTCCGTGCCCCAGCCCGTTCCGCCCGGACGAGTACAGCCAGCTTTCGTGGCAATAATGATGTTTTTCTTCTGTTCTGAGCTGAAGGCTTTTCCAATAAGCTCCTCATTATGGCCAAGGCCATAGACATCAGCAGTATCAATCAGCTTTATTCCTGCTTTTACCGCATAGCGCAGGAGTTCAAGAGCTCCCTTTTCTGGCATCTTACCGTATTCATCGAGAGGCATGGCCCCAAGGCCGATGGCGGGAATCTTTTTGCCGGCGAGTGTACGAAGGTTTATCATTCTAACCTCAATATTCCTTCTTTAAAATCAAGGGTAAGCTTAAAATTCTTGAGGAAACTTAATCCTAGCAACCCATCAACGTAGCTTTTAGGCGGCAGGTCACGAACGATTGCTGAAACATTTCGTGCTTCTTTACCTAATACTTTTACTGATGGTAAAAACACTAGGGGAGCAAATTCACTTCCACTCGCTGTTATTGTTTCTATCCTCTGTGAAGAAGATTCTAATTGTAAACCTAGGGCTTTGGCTATCCTCCAAGGGAGGAGCAGATGAGTAGAGCCGGTGTCCAAAGCTAATTTTGCGGTTTCGGTAAATCTTCCGGTTATCTCTACATCGAGAATGATAACTGGTGCCCGGTGATTAAGGCTAAGTTCGGCCATAGAGTACCACAGCATACCCTTTCTCGGGAATTTCTCCACTATAGAAAGTTGTGACATGGCGATTATTTTCTATGTACTCTAATTGTTCATAAACATCATCCCGATTTTTGCTGTGAACAATTATTTTGACATTAGTGGGCCTGTTCAATTCGTCTGTTTCCAGAACTTCAGCCAGGATCCATTCGTTCTGATATCTGGCTTTGACTTCCCCAATCTCCATAACAGCCAGGAAACTGACAGTCTATTTAAACTTTTCCAGAGAATGTTGGCAGTAGAAAAAGTCCTGGGCAGTGTTCCTAAATTGCCTCGACACGCCTGCACGTTTTGGGCATACTCGGCTTCGGTCATAATTTCAAAACTACCATATGGTGCAGGCATGATCAGTACGTCGGGCCGAAGCACATTTATTCAGTGAATTTGGATAAATGTTCAATTATAGACGACAGCATACAAATGATGTTTTTTATCTATCCTCAACAAAACATCCGCCTTCACTTTCTCATAACTGACATAGGTAAACGGCAGATACACCTGCACAAAATGGTTAATTTCTGCTTTAGTCATCCCAGCTCTTCCAGTTCTTCTCCTCAATTCCCGCTCCTGCTGCCGGCGCCAGCGGGTATGGAGTTCAGGAGCGTCCGGTTTCAACATGATCAAATAGTCTAAGAATTTCCAGAGCGGCTGATATTGCCTGATGTAATGAAGAACGATTTTATGGTGTTGTAAGCGGGGATCGAGCACCCACAGATTAATCTTATTTTTTTGGCAGATTCTTACCAGTTCTTTTGACGACAGCACAGGAATACCTAGACACCAACCATCAACAATAACAAAATCCTGCCGGCCCCGGACCGCGCTCGTTCTCCTGCTAATATCACCAAATCCATGACGCAGCGATTTATCAAACACCGGCAACTCCACATCTCTACCATGCCGTAACCTTTGCAATGTTTCCTTCAACAAGCTAACCCGATGCGTTCCTGGCATCCCGCGGGAAATTTGGTAAAAAGGGTTGTCGGGATACCGCTGCTGCAGCTTCTTCCGCTGTGCAGCTGATTGATAAAAATCATCAAGCGAGAAGGAAACAACCCGATAGCCTTTGTTCCGCAATTGTCTGACTAGAAATCTTCCCAAGGTCGTCTTTCCCGTTCCCTGCCCGCCCTGCAGGCCGATGATAACGGTTTTGTTTTTCGTCTTCCTGTTTCTAGCTTTCTTGTTTTTTTGCGGTAAGAGTTCCTGGCGCAAGAGTTCCACTCGTTGAATCAGGGGCAGTAGAATCTGTTGAATTTCTGATGAAGTGTAAATTGTCTTCTTTTTTTTCATGAGAGAGGAAGGATATATTAACACCTTAAAAATCTTTTCGTAAAAGTTTTTAAATAAACATCCCTTTCGGCCAGAGATGTTCAAACGCCTGTTCCAGCGCCGCATCCTTAACCTTGATAAAACGATCGATGAATGGCATCAGCGAAAAGTGGCTACCTGGATTGACCGGGTCACTTTTATCCACATCCTCGTCGTCTGGGCTTCCATCATCGTCCTCTTTGGCCTCTTCTACTATTACTTTGCGGACGGAACAAATTATTTATACTATAACCTGAAACAGCTGCCCGTCAAGGACATCCTGGACAGCATCTACTTTAGCTTTATCACGGCCACTTCCACCGGTTTCGGCGACGTCCTGCCTTCCGGAGTCTTTAAGATCATCTCGATTGTGGAAGTGGTCTTTGGCCTATTGCTGTTAGCATTCGTCACTTCTAAACTGATCTCCATCAAGCAGGATGCCATCCTCAATGAAATTTATGATATTTCTTTTCAGGAGCGGATCAACCGCTTGCGTTCAACCTTACTGCTGTTTCGCCAGCATCTAAGCCGCCTGATCAGCAAGATTGAGGATCGCTCGATTCAAAAGCGGGAGATTCAGGAAGTGTACGTCTATATCTCTCAGTTTGAGGATACTTTAAATGAAATTGTCTCGTTGCTGGACCGGGACCGGAAACACCAGTTCACCAAAGAGATCAATCCCGTCAGCGCTGAACTGATCCTGAACAGCATCACCAGTTCTTTAGAGAAGCTGCGGGAATTTCTGGTCCTAAGTAATCAGCAGCAGCAAGAATGGAAACGGGACGTGACTATGACGGTGCTGCATCGTTGCTTAGCCGTAAATGAAACGGTGTTTGGCAAGATGTCGTCAGCCTTGCCGGAGAAAAGAATTGCGGATCTAGGCGCGCGCAACCGGAAAGTAGTTGAAGGGATACGGAAAGAGATGGGGGGATAGTAATACTTTTATTGGTCAAGAAGCCCGGTTACGGCACCACCCTCTCCGTATCGCGGGGCAATAAAACCGCTTCGCGCACATTCTCTAAGCCCAGCAAACGTTGGGTAATCCGGTCTAACCCTAACCCGGCGCCACCATGCGGCGGAATTCCAAATTTAAAGATCTCAGCATATTTTTCCATCTTCTCCAAATCAAGACCTTTCTCCCGGGCCTGCCTCTTCAGAATCTCGTAACGATGCTCCCGCTGGGCCCCGGTAGCAATCTCCACGCCATTAAACAGCAGGTCAAACGAGCGGGTGGCAGCTGGATCGTCTTCCGGCTTCATATGATAAAAAGGGCGGACTTTCCAGGGATAGCGAGTGACAAAGACAAATTCTGAACCATATTTCTCTTGAACCAGCTCGCCCAGCAGGCGTTCGCTCTCCGCATCGAGATCATCATCTTTTCCCAACTTCCGGCCCTTCTTGGCCAATAAAGCTTTTGCTTCTTTCATCGTCAGGCGGGGAATGTTCCGGGGAATGATGGGTTTAACCTTGAGCAGAGCCAATTCTGCTGCTGCTTCTTTAGGCAGGGCACTTAGCACCTCCACAAAT
>JBBSWG010000024.1:0-16247 GCA_038046425.1 Nanobdellota archaeon | reverse complement strand
CACCAGCAGAGGTGAACAAAGGCGTAACACTATCTACCTTCAACGTTTCTGGAAAGTCTATCCTAAATTCAAAGGCGACGGATTCTTTACTTCCAGTATTTGCACCGACCACCAGGGTAAAAGTGCTGTCAGTAATCTTGCTAAGATCCAATTCATTTACTGCCCCGGCCTGCCCTTCGGTTAATGATCCGGCAGTCTGGGTCGTTACAGCTGGTCCAGCGACAATCGTCGTGATCAGGTTGGTTGAATCCGCCAGGCTCAATACTTTTACGTTGCTTACCGTAAAAGCAGCAGCAGCAGCCGTACCAACAAACTTTACTTTGCCCAGCGTGACGGCGCCCGTCAAAGCCTGCTCGAAGTCTAAAGTAGCATACTCTATTTTAAGGGTATTACTGTCTATTTTCGTCACTCTTCCGAAAGCAGCGTCTGCCCAGTCTTTTCCCGGCACAAAGGCAGTAGCCAGAACCGGTGGCAGGTTGTCAGCAGAAGGATACCTCAATTCAAATTCAAAGGCGACCGACTTGGCCGCTCCAAGATTCGCCCCGATGCCAATCTCCTGCTCCAGGTCATCTATCCCCAGAATTCCGGCCTCGCCAACATTTTTCAGGACATTCTCAGGAGCGGCTATGGCTTTGCCAATAAACTGCCGACCGACAAAGAACAGCACCAGGATAAGGACTAACGCTACGACGATGATGCCTACCAGGAGCAATTTATTTTTTCCTGGCGGCTGAGTCAGTTGGGCGCGGTTGTTCATTTTGAACCACTTTCCTACAGTTTTAATTTCCCTTCTATCCTTCCTAAGCTTTGCCTGACCTCTCCCAGCTCTTTGTAAAGGAGTTCTCTCGTTTCAGAGATTCGCAGGCTTAATCTTTCGTATACTCCAAAGAGCAGGATATAGAGGGGGAGGATAAATGTTCCTAAAATGAGTTCTGCGGGCGGCGTGTTGCCTAACATAAACCAAAGAAGCAGAATCACCACTATCACAAATGAAGCGACGGTTACAACTTTGATAATTGCTTCTTTTTCCATTTTTATTTGTTTGCTGAAATTTTTATTTTTTTACAAAGGTAAGCCAAAGTATAAATACTATTAGCAAGACCATAAAGAGCAGCAGCATCACCTGGTAAAAGTCCATTTTTGCCTGCTGGTTCATAAGTTATTTCCCTCCTTTTTGTATAGTCCCCTCTAATTCTCGTACTTCCAAAAGATGATGTCCATTATCTTTACCATTCATGCACCTCTTAATAAAGCAACGATAATTAAGAGGAAAGCCAAGGCAAGCAATATCCACATGGCAATTTCTTTAGCATCCATTTTTTACCTCTTTTTGTGAAGGAGGGTTTTTACCTCGTTGAGATCTTCTTTCATGTTGGCGAACGATCGCTCAACATTTCTTCTAAATTCTTCCTGACTCCCGGCTAATTTTCCTAAAGTAAACTCGTACCGGAAAGTGTTAATGATTAAGCCCACCACTAACGTAGTAATAATCGTTTCAAATACCGGGCTATTGCCGGTAACCTTCAGGAACAGAAAATAAATGGCCACCAAGAGAGTAATATAGAGAATTAAATTTAATACAGCTAATACTGGTTCCTGTTTAAAGTCTAGTCCGAGTTTCATGATATCCCCTGCCAGAGCCAGATGAGGAGCAGAATGACAATTATCACAAATAATATAACCACTAAAGGATTAAGCGGCTTGGTCATAGCTCCACCTCTGGCGCACCAGAATAAAAGATAAAATCAAACTGATTAAGCAAGACCAGGGTTGCCCTAGCTCTCAGAATCATTCTCCACACCCAGGATGTTACCGGTTCTTGGTCGAGTATCATGTATCATACTGGTTTTAGCTGAAGATTGTTTTGAGTTTGGCGGCGAGATCTGATATCCACTGGGCAGTCCAACCACTAGGGCCTTCCGTCGCGGCGTTGATTTTGGTACAGGCATCTTGTTTTGCTAGTGCTTTGGCTGATTGAGAGCCACAGGTATTGTCAGTACCGCAGGTTTGTCCACCACTACAAGTTCCACAACTTAAAGTAATGCCACAGCCATCAGAGATAGTGCCACAATTTTTTCCCTCAACGGCACAGGTGGTAGGAGTACATACCGCTTCACAATCTTGGGTATTACACGCCTGCGTTTCATCAGCAGGCTTTCCCCCCTCACCAGTACAAGTGCTGCCAGAAGCTTTTACTGCCGAACGGGTTTGTGTTCCCCCACCACAAGCTGCAGAACAGCCATTCCAGGCGACATTGTCAAAAGTCCAGTCGGAAGCAGTACAGTCAACTACCTGAGCAGCAGCGGTGATGGTGAGGGTGGCGCTATTGAAATCATTCAACCCATTAGTACCAGTTGTCGTTTTCTTCATATAAGAAGTAGTGGCAATCAAAACAGTTGCCGATCCACTTGCTCCGGAAGCAGCAGTAAATGTTAAAGTAGTAACCTCAGCCGGCGTGTTAGCATCTGAATTTGGTGGTGCCTTGATCGCCGTATCACCAGCACCAACCTCAGCATGAATCGTAACCGTTCCACTCCCCGGTGTTACTGTAAACGTGTCCCAACCACTTCCAGCCGCCAGCGGGCCCGCACGGGCAGCACCAATAAAACTTAATTTGCTGCTGTCATAATTAATAATTAAGTCAACGATATTAAATTTATTATCTAATGCCTTTGCACCAGCAATGCTAGGAAACGCCTTCACGGTAAGAGTAACAGTATCTCCAGCATTCGCTGAAAGGCTGGAGGGATCAAACCCAATCTGCCCTGCAGTGTGGAAATCTCCCCAGGCTATGCTCGCCGTTAGAACTACCAGCAGCAGCCAAAGAACATATCTTGCGTTTTTCATAGTTAACACCCCACGCGATTTTAGGAAAGAGGTTGACACGTTCCTCCATAAGTATCCAGTATATCATTGATTATTACAATATCATCGACCGTGATACAACCATTTGGTGTTTGTGTCGTTGCTCCGCCAGTGACGTCCCCTACATAACAACCATTCGAACCCACATAGCCATCAGCATAGTTTAACCCCTCTACCCCCAGCGTATTTGGACAGTAATCCTGAGCATTAGCAATACCATCGCTATCACAGTCGCTCGTATCAGCAGCAGAAGGACAATCGCTTGCGGTTTGGAAGGCCCCATAGGTAATCGGAGTACAGCTACCCCCATAGGTATCAAGGATATCATTAATAAAGACAATGTCATCAACCGTAATACAACCGTCAGGCTGCCCTCCTGTTGTGCCGCCACCAGTTGAATCTCCAGAGAAGCAACCATTTGCTAAAACATACCCTCCATCGTACGTTAACCCCTGCTCGCCCGGCGTTCCCGGACAATAATCTTTATCATCGGTTATGCCGTCGCCATCAGTATCTTGGCTGGCTAAGGTTGTGGTCGTATCTCCTGTACACGCTCCACAATCCTGCGCACAGCTAGCACAATTTTCATAACTGTTACACACAGCATTTCCACAGCCGGGTGTTTCACTAAGGTCTATCACAGTTTCCGGCGGAGGTGTGGCAGCAACTTTCACTTCCCAATTCCCGTTCGATTTACATTCATACCCGCCGCCATCACTCGCCTGGCCTTCCTTCCCGGCAGTACAATGTATCCAATCATTATTGTTGCCACAGATCGCCACCGGCGCAGTGGAAAGCGGGACATCAAAATCCTGGCATTGATCACCGAACACGCATTGGTTTAATGCACAGCACTTGCTGCCTTCCGAATTTTCTTCACTGCCACCAACATCAAAAATATTATAACTCCACACCCATTTCTTGGTGTTATCACCAACTAAACAGGGCTGATTACGGCAGTCAGAGTCCAGGCCGTCAGCGTTTCCATCGCCATCGTCATCGATGGAATTAAGGCAATTTTCCTGAAGTTCATTACAATACTGAGTATCATACCCGCTACAGTCATTTTTACAGATAAGTGGCCCGCCCCAGCCCGCTCCTTTAACACTCGCACAGCTCGCGGTGCCCACATCTGCTTGATCACAAACTTCCCCACCAGTCTTCTTTCCATCGCCACACTTCATGCAGCTATCCAGCGAATAAGATAAACAATTAGTAGCACAGGTAGGTATACCGGTATACCCGGCTTTAATCGCACAGAGATCATTGGGGTTAACATTGCCAAAATTGAGGCCATCACAGGCTTCTGCCCCTTCTTTTTGTTCATTGCCGCAAATATAGCATTGAGTTAAAGAATAAGATTTACAATCTGAACTACAGGTTAATGGACCAGTCCAGTCTGCACCTTTTACAGAAGCACAAGTGTTGACACCAAAATCAGTGCCATCACAACTTTCTCCAGTATTAATAACACCATTTCCACACAAGTTTGTTTCCGGGAGAGGCGTAGCTGTTTTAGGACTACAAGTATCCCCAGTGGGGCCATTATCCCCCCCATTCTTAAAAATACAACCAGCGTTCTCACACGCGTTCTTTCTCCCCGTATTCATGGAAGAAGTTGCCCCGGGATATAACGAAACATCCGGACAACTGAGAGTTTTACCGGTGCAGGCATCGTCAGTTGTACTTGCTGCGGTATTAGCACTAAAAGAACATCCCGTCTGACTCAGGCAGACATTTTGGCGGGCAGCGGTCAACTCCTCTTTATCTGATGATGAAGCACCAGCCGATATTGGTAAATCAGTAACTTTAACACATTTGATTGCAGCCCCGGTTCCAGTCGCCTTCCCCGCAAACCCTTCTTTTCCCACTCCCTGCTTCCCGGCAAAATACCCTAAACTAAGAATCAAAACAGCAGCAATCACCATACCAACGATCAGCCACGCTTTATGCTTTCCCGCTGAAGAAGAAGAAGAAGAAGAAGAACCCGCAGCAGCACCTACCCGCACTTCCCCGCGCTTGCGGTCATTCCGATTATTGAACCAGCAATCCCTATTCCACCTATTACTATCATTATTATCCCGATCCCGCCGATTTCTATCGAATCGCCTTTTCATTACCGGTTCACCTGTTTTTAGGAGGAAGGAGATAGTTTGCCTTTATATAGTTATCGCCGAGCAGGGTTGTTACTGGAAAGTTTTTCTGAATGCTCTAAGTTATCAGTAATGATAATTATGAGCATATTAAATAGTAAGGGCCGGTCAGAGGAATCATTGTGTCAACGCTGAAACCGCATCAATAAAAAAACCGCCACGGGCCGGATTTGAACCGGCAATCCCAGAGGGACGAGATATCTGCGGAGATCTGCTGCTCATGGGCCGAGGGCCTTGCAGCAGCGCCGGATAGCAATCTCGCGCAATACCAGGTTATGCGACCGTGGCGTATAATGAATAAAGACCGACCCTTATTTAAATGCTTTACTGCCGGAAATTACTAATTTTCACCCGCAAAGTATTTATAGAAGAAGCTCTTTTGATGGTGAATGGAAGCGATAACTATCTCTAAAGAAGAATATGAACT
The DNA here is from genome assembly GCA_038046425.1 of Nanobdellota archaeon. GTDB lineage: Archaea > Nanobdellota > Nanobdellia > Woesearchaeales > GW2011-AR9 > JAHFRS01. The sequence goes on along the minus strand of JBBSWG010000024.1, from coordinate 10,802 downwards.
GCTGAAGAAAAAAGCAGAATTAGATGAGGATTTACTTTTCTCCTTAGTGCAAGGACTGGAAGACATCCGCGCTGGCCGAATAAAGCCTTGGAAGAAATCTAAGGGATTAATCTCTTCCTAATTTCTTCGCGGTAATAGGAAAAGAGCGACCTGATGGTGTCAATAGTTTCCTGCTGATCCTTTTTGGTGCTGATTGTAATTACAAATACAACCACATATTCGTCATAAATTAAGTAATAGACGCGATAGTTTAATACTTTTTTCTCTCTAAAGAAGACATACCCTAACGGTTTTCCTACATAAGGGTTATTCTCCAGTTGATCGATTTCTTTCTCTACTTGAGATTGAAGTTGTGGATCCAGTTTCTTAAAACGCTTCTCAAATTCTTCTGTGGTAAAAATTGTATACATACTCCAAAAGCTAGGGTCACCCCTATTTAAATGTTTTTAAAGAAAGTATACAAACCACTCAATAACCTTTACTCTCTCACCGCCGCCGTAGAAGCCCGATGAATCTTGGCAAAATAAGGCACGGCCACCACATAATCCTCGCCAAAACCGGCAATATCGCCTTCAATCGCCTCACAGGTCTTCCGTAGCTTAGAAACCGCCCGCTTTAATTCCACCAGATCCTTATCTTTCAGCGGCTTGATATTAATAAGAGCGACCGTCTGGCCTTCCCGTAGGCAATCCAGCACTTCTTTGATGTCTTCAAACTCTTCCATCACAAAATTGCGGACCGTCACTTTAGCTTTATCCTCTTTCTGCCCGGGAGCGACTTCCACATAACTTTCCCCGGCACTTTCATCATCGGGCTTGGTAAACCTTTCTTTTAAGCGTAAGAAAAAATCTTTCATTTTAATCTCAACCCCATTTCTATTTGTTTGCTGGATTTTTATTTGCGTCTTAATTCTCCCCTAATACATGAACTCCTATATAAAGCTTTTTATGGTGGAATGTAATTATTCAGCTTTAGGATACAGAGAGATCCCCCCACCCTGCAGATAGATCCCCCTCAGCCTGGAAGCGGCTAGCTCACCCGGGCCAGGTTCGAATAGGTCTTCACCGGCCGTTTCCCTTTCTTGAATTCTGCGGTGGCCCGCGGTAAGCTTAACGTCCCGACAATATTGAATTTAGCGCGGAGGGAATAGGTAATCAGGCGATGTTCTTTTGGCTCCAGCTCGGGAATAAGCCAATGCACTTTTGTTCCTTGAGCGGTATGCTTAATATCATGCGGCGTAATGGTACCCAGCTGCAGCCCCTTTTCCAGGTTCGCGATGCTTGGCACCAGGTCGGTTATCCTCACTTCCTTGACGTGTTTTCCGGAGATATTCTTCACATCTAAAGTAACTTTGATTTCAGACAGCTCGCCTTGATGGGCGGTAGCCCGCTTCTGCAGCTGTACCGGGGATTTGAGGAGATAATAAAGAGCAGTCAGGAGCAGCACAATCATGAGAGCATATAAAGGGAGACGATAATTAGTCACTGCCGATACAGTCATCGTTTCGCCCGGTTCGAGAGTAACTTCTGTAGTCAGATAGCGTTGCCCGCTTTCTTTCACGATCTCCAGGCCGCTGGTTACCAGCGCATCCAGGAACGAGATAGGCATCCTTACCGCCTGCGTCTGCGGTACATTACCGGGATTGCGTACCATTAACGCCACCTTTTTCTTCAGAAAAATGCTCTGCTCTGTTTTCTCGACGGTAAATTCCGGCTGGTAAGGCAGGATTTCCACTTCTTCCTGCACGACCTTTACCGTCTGTCCCTGATGATCGACCGTGAAGAACAGCGCATATTTTTTAGGCGGCTGCAAGGGATTGGGCGTTACCGTCAACTCTACGATCTTATCACCCAGCGGCGTAAGGTCCAGCAGCGCTTCTTTGGCAAATTCCGGCAACTCACTTTGAATGTACAAACGAAGCCCAGACAAGTCCCGCGGGTTCTTGTTCTGCAGGGAAACCTTGATGGAAAACGGCTTTTCCGGGGAAACCTTTTCGTCCATGTCCACCACCAGTTTCACCGCTGGCGCATATTCCACCGGCTCTTCCGGGAAGAGGATGATCGGCAGGTCAATGCTGGTTCTCTCTGCGGGCACGATAGCCGGCGCAGTGCTAAGGCTGCTGTCCACATATAACTTTACCACGTATTTAGAGGGCTGGAAGGGGCCAAGCGGCTTGACCCGGACTTTCATGGTCTTGCTTCCCAGAGCGGGAAGGATAAATTGGGCTTGTTCCGGCATCAGGCTCCAGATCACATCCAGATTATAGAGAGTATAGGTGCGCTCTTCCCCATGAGGATTAGTAATAGTAACATCAAATACTGCTTCTTCTTTGACGGTAATTTCGTTATCGACGGGAGCGACGAGAATTTCCGTTTGGGCGATGACCAGGGGAGCGAGAAGCAGGAGAAAAGTCAACAACGATAGCAATGGAAGCAACTGGTTCTGGCGCATCATCTCCACCTGATGGAGGGCAAAAAAGTGCCTGAAGTATTTAAAGTCTTCGCTCGTCAGTAATACTTCACTATCCTGAAGCGGGGAGAGCACCAATACCCGAGCGTTACAAGCGGAGTTGATATCGGTTGCGGAGGGGGTTGTCCCCTACGGGGAGGTGCCGCATTCGAGAGAAACACACGGAGAGCGAGGCGGTGCTCTCCCCGCTTCCCGTGAAGCATGACCAGCATCTTCAAAACTCTTGAGGTGTTCTCAGAAGGCGCTGCGTCCCCGTAGGGGGCAACCCCCCGCGACGCGCTGGCTTCTGAAACCGCGGGAGTTTTGACCTTAGGATGCTGGTCATGCTTCAGGATAGTGAAGTATTACGCTCGTCACAAAATATTTAAAGCCAGCTCATTATAGAAGAGCTATGATCACCTCCCGGCAGATGAAAGAACTGGAAGAATCTGCTTACGAGCAGGGAATATCTCCCCAACAGCTGATGGAAACTGCCGGCGAGCAGGTGCATCGTACCATCAAGCAGCACTATGAATTGGCGAACCGGCGCGTGATTATTTTTGCGGGACCGGGCAATAACGGCGGGGATGGGTTTGTTGCTGCCCGTTATTTTGCGGAGGAGCATTCCGCCCAGGAGAGCCAACTTTTGCCTGTACTTATCCTCTTCTTTGGAGACAAGCGCAAGTTGTCAGAAGAAGCATTAGAGATGTACGAAAAAGTGCGTAAGAAAGCGAATATCATTCCTATCCATTCTCCTGCTGAGCTGCAGAAATTTCACGTTCAGGAAGGTTTTCCGTTACTGTTGATTGATGCCCTGCTGGGCACGGGAATGAAAGGCAGGATACGGGAACCGCTGGCCAGCGCTATAACTTATTTCAATGCTTTGCCCGGGATTAAAGTGGCGGTGGACATCCCTTCGGGCCTGGATCCGGATACGGGGGGAAAGAACGGGGAATGCTGTGACGTGGATTTGATTGTGACGTTTCATGAGGTAAAAGTAGGGTTAGCGGGCTTACCAGAACTGTTGGAGAAGACCGTGGTGGTGGATATTGGGATTCCTAAACGCTTATCCTAGTTTCTTGACGACCAAACCTTCATTCGCCAAAGGGTAAATCCTGATTAAGCTCTTTTCCTTCCTATCAGAGCCGGTTCAAGAGCAGGTTCAATTATGTTTTTATCCACCCTAGCACCATGATACCCTCGAAGATCGAATACCTCATACAGTATTTCAAATCCACCTAAGACAGGTGTAAAGCGATATTGAATTTCTGCCTCCACCAAGAACGTGAGCATCCCTAAACCAAAAGCAGCTTTCTTCTTTTGTCTTCCTTCTCTGATCTCGACGGTAAGCTGTTTTTCCTTAGTGTAACGAGCGGAATCACTCCTAACTGCGTAATTTAAAATAGCGATTTCATAGGCTCGGGGAATAAGGCCTGGAAAGATTGAATCGCTGTGGTAGACGGATTTAAAGAGCGCCTCCTGCAGCTTGGCGTCCAGGGGAGAACAATGACGAATATCCCTATAAAGGACTTTTCCATTCTGATCCGAGGGGGTAGATAACCTTGTTTCTCCCAAAGAAAGGTCGATAAAGCCAAAAGCCCAACTCCTCTGTGGGGTTAAAGATATATTTATACTGTTGTACTTACGAACGAGCTGCTCTAAAGAATGATCATATTCTATCATCGCCGCTTTCATTTGAAAGGTAACGTTCTCTTTTTGGCCAAGATAGGAGGTGTTTTTGTAATTATGCTCTTCTGATTTCCCGGGCAGAACAAGTTCTCTTATAACTTCCTGATAGGGTGGAGGCGCTTTATTAAGATCATCATCCGACTTTAACGTTCTAGTAATGCGAATAAATTCTTCTTCAGTCAGCCCATTAAGAAATTTCTTAGGATCAAATTTAAATCTTTTAATTTCAGAGGCAGCACAAAGTACAGCCATTAATCTGTTGTTTCTTGCGGGCATGGGATAAATGGGATAAAAAGGTAAAGAGAACCGGTATTTAATAAGAGTTGTGAATTAGAAAATCTCGTTTACCGCTTAAAACGGGGGCTCTTCGTTTTCCAAATCTATCAGTTTTTTGAGGTTTAATTTACAATTCCACAAATCTTTTAAACTGTCATAGTTCCCGGGGTAAGTGATTATGAACGAGAATACCGGGCAGCACCAACGACGGATAAATTTATGGAGAATAGCTGGAGCTGTGGCCCTCTCGATCCCGGTTACACTTATTGCCTACAACGCAACCGTAAAAGTCTATGACGATTATACTCTAGACCAGGCTAGAAAAAGAATCGACAAGTTACCTGCCAGTTATGTTGCCGAGAGGGTAAAATCTTTACAGCAGGGAACCGCTTATAGTGTAAAAAGAGAGAAAGAACCACTTTTTCGCTATCCTAGTGGCTACGAATCAATTTCCTACTCTCCTTCTCCTACCGAAGGCATCGTTTTTTCTGACTTTATTCAGGGATTAACCCGTCTACAAGGAGTTTCCTACGCAGACAGGAATGGAGATGGCAACATTGACGTACGGATTGACTTTAGGAGGGGAATTTCCGGAAGTAATGATCGTGGCGTCTGTTTTGAGAATCTGCCGGAGTGTAATGAAGTGGCTTTGCAGGATCATATAAGCCAAAAAACTAGACTATCTGAAGAATTCAAAACAGCCCAGGCACGGTACGAGGCAGGGCTAAGAAAATTCTTAAAAGAGCGCACGTATAGATAAAATAATCTTGTTTCCATAGTTGAAATTTTAGGCCAGTTCACTGAAAATACCTTTCCTCTTTCACGAACGCCATCATCTCCTCAAACGCCTTCTTCAACTCCGGAAACTCCTCAAACAGGGGCCCTTTCTTTTTCCGCAGGAATTCCTCAGTCCAGCCCTTCCAATCTTCTTTATAATCCAGCTCATGAATTTCGGCATCTAAAGCATCAATGGCTTTGGCAAACCGGGCTTCAATGGTTTTTCCTTCCTCATATTCGTGAAAGAGAGCTAAAAACTTTTTCCCCAGCTCAACGGGAAGATGCTGGTGGAGTACATGAGCCGCCTGCCTTTCCCTCTCGGCTTTATGCTTCCGCTCCTGCTCCAACAGGATGTTCACATCTCCTGCTTCAATCTCTACCACGTCATGATACATCAGCAGCTCGTACACGTTCAGCCGGTCAAGATTCAAGCGGCCAGGCTTTAGCCTCCCGGGCCGTCTTTCCCGCTTTGACTTCTCCATCCTGCTTAGAAAATAATCTGCCAAAATCAAACAGCTCCAGCTATGTTCGGCGGGGCTCTCTTTCCGACTAGCGACGGTGTTAGCCCGCTCGACGCGCTTGAGTTCATAGAATTTACGGAGGGGCGATAATTCTTTCATGATGATCATGATTAGTCCAGCCAGGAATACCCTTTTCTGTTTTTGATCCCATATAAAGCCCTTAATTTTTCTTTTCCCCCGGGCGTCTCCAATAGTGTTTCCATAACCTGCCGATGTTTCTGGAAAAGGGCATTAATAAATTGGGTATGGGGTTCTTTCCATTGCGTGGGGTTTTCTCTGACAAAAGTGGCCCAGCGCTCTACTTGTTCCAGATGACGTTGGTCTCTCATAAGCGTAATTCTCGGATCATCTTTTTAACTTCTTTGATTTCCCTTTCCTCCACCATTTCTTTAAATACGATGCGGAGATGCCGTGCATCTTCTAAATCTTTTGGACTTTTTAAAAGTTCCTCTTTAAAAGCGACGTTGATGTTAACATTGCTGAACCAGACATTTAATCCCGTCAAGGGTATCTTTATCCTTTGTTGTAATTGATAATCGTCTAAAATATCTTTGGCAAATTTTACTTCCATCTCCGGCAGCGGTTGATCTTTTTTGGTGAAACGGAGGGACAACTTTTCTTGGAGGTAGGCATACGCTTCTTCGGGAGAACCCGACTGCATACAGACAAAATTATTTTGCTCTAAGGTTCTAAATAACAAAGTAAATTTATCCTGGGAAATCTTTTCTATGATCATATCAATATCTTCTGTTCCTCTGGTTCTGCCGGAGGCGATAGCTAAAAATCCAGAGACCACAATATACCTACAATATTTCTGCATGATGACACAAAACTCTTCACAGAAAGCATCCAGAATATTCCGGTCACTGAGGTGTCGGTCCATGAGATTTTATAGTGGTTGGCCTATATAAACTTTATTGAGGGTTTTGAATAATCTGTACTCATCCGAAACTTTTGCATTTTTATCTAATCTAGGCAAAAGTTTCGAGCCTGCACTTTTGCAATTTATACCTAAAACGCAAAAGTGCAGTCATCAAAGTGAAATACGTCGACTTCCACGCCGCTTCAAAACCCTCCAGCGAGGGGTAGGGGGTTTCAGTTAAACCCGCTTCGTTAATTCACCCCACCACAGTCCTGTTGATTACTTTTCCCCCACCCCTCGCCAGAGAATTTTCCGCAGAAAATTCTCTTTTAAAATTCGGTCAGCTTCTTCTCATAATTGACCAAGGTGGTGTTGCCTTCCTTGCTCAACTGCTTTTCCGTCGAGATGAAACGGCCTTCCTCCAGCCGGAGCAGCCGCCGCTGGAACGATCTATAACTGAGCACGCCGCCACCCTCTCCCGTGTAGAGGTCATAGAGATCCCCGATCTTTTTCCCACTATGATTCCTCACTAAGGTAAGCAACTGCTGCAACTCTTCCTCCAGCTCGCCCTTAGCTTTGACCGTAAAATCCGCAACTTTCTTGCTGGCTTCCGCAACGTGCTCGGCCGTAATCCGGCGGGAACTTCTTCCTTCAGCGATATTGCCCGTTTCCTGCATCAGGTATAGCCCCACCCGGATATCTTTCAACTCCAGGCATTTTTCCACGATCTCGGTAAAAGCATCTTCGTCCCAGCAGCTGGGGACAAACGCGTAATTGCGCCGCTGGGTTAAGATAGCCGTGATTTCCGCTTCCGTATAGGGGCGGAAATAGAGAAACTCTGGAGAAAACCGGCTGCGCACGCGCTCATCTAATTCCGCATAGCTGTCCCGATAATTGGTAATGACGATAACCGTCTTCCGGTAGATGTCTTCCAGCAGGGAATAGAGGAAATCATATTCTTCCAGCTTATCTATCTCATCAAAGATAAAAACTGCACTGCCCTTGTTGACTTTCTGTTGGATCAGCTGCAATAACTCGCTGGTTTTTTGGCTCTGGATGAATTTGTAGCCTAGGTCGATGCAGATCTTGTAGAAAACTTTAAAAGTCGTGTTTTCCTTCCAGCAGTTCACGTAGAAGGGCTTGATCTCATCGGTTGTCTCTTCTAATTCCCGGAGAACGTGCTTGCAGGCCGTCGTTTTTCCTATCCCGGGCGCGCCATAGACGAACAAGTTTCGTCCATTCCGGCCTTCCAGCAGCGGTTTGATGACCGTAGCAAACTGCCGCTGCTCGGCTTCCCGGCCATAAAGGATTTTCGGCTGGAAGTCGTAGCTGAGCCAGAGCGTATCCCGGAAGAGCGATTCACCGCTTTTTAACATACTATCAAAGAGCGACATAGGGAATAATAAAAGAAGCGCTGGTTTATATGGATTTTGGGGGTGGAAGCACTAATTAGAAAATCATCTAAAAGCTTATAAAGTACTGAGAGATATAACTCTCACTATGCAATTAACGGCCCTTATCCGCAAGGGAGAAAAACAGTTTGTGGCCCTTTGTCCTGAAGTAGACGTAGTTAGCCAAGGCCATACGATCGAGGAAGCGCTGAATAATCTCAAAGAAGCAGTGGAGTTATACGTAGAAGAAATGGGTCTGCCTGAAGAATACATTACGGGGGAAGCGATTATAGCTCGGTTCGCGGTCGGTGAAAGTGCACAAACTGCCTAGGGTTTCTGGAGGAGAAGTCATTAAAATTCTAGCTACAGTTGGTTTTATTCCCGCCCGACAAAGGGGCAGTCATGTGATACTGAAGAAAGAAACGGAAGCGGGAACAAAGACAACCGTCGTTCCACTCCATCGAGAAATTGATCGAGGTACGTTACTGGAGATTATTCGACAGGCTGGTATGACCAAAGAAGAATTTATTGAGCTCTATGCTTAGACCATCTCCAAACTTCTTTTCTTTTTAATTACCATTCTCATCGCTCTTTCCTTTCCGTCGTTCTCTTCCCAATCTCTTTAATCCCGCCCAGGTACTTCCACAATACCTTGGGAATCTTTACTGTGCCTTGCTTGGTCTGGAAATTCTCCAGGATGGCAATGATCGGCCGGGTATCTGTCAGCGCCGTATTATTGAGGATATGGACATATTCTTTCGCTCCTTCTTTATTGAGATATCTTGTATTTAAGGTCACCGATTGATAATTGGTGCAGTTGCTGCAGGAAGTCACTTCCCGGTACATCCCTTTCTTCCCATTCTGTCCGGGGAACCAAGCTTCAATGTCATACTGCAACGCCTGCTTATTGCCAAGATCCCCGCTGCAAATGGCCACGACCCGGAAGGGGATTCCTAATTCCTTAAACAATTCTTCGGCGTTGCGCTGCATCTCTTCAAATAATCTCGCCGAGTTTTCCGGCAGGCAATAGATGATCTGCTCTACTTTATGGAACTGATGGACACGAAAGATACCTTTGGTATCCCGGCCATGAGCCCCCAGCTCTTTCCGGAAGCAGGCACTGACGCCACAGATCTTGATGGGCAGTTCTTCCCCGCTCAAGAGCTGATTCTTTTTTAAGGCCACTAAAGGGTGCTCGGACGTGGCAATCAGATACAAATCCTCATTTTCAATCTTGTACAATGTTTCCTCAAATTCCGTAAGATTTACCCCGCCTTCCAGGGCGGCACGATTGAGCATATAAGGGGTCTGAATTACCAGGTACCCTTTTTTACGCAGGCGATCAATGGCCAGACGCTGTAAGGCCTGGCTCAACAGCACGGCTTCATTCTTAAGGTAGTAAAACCGCGCCCCAGAATTCCTGGCAGCTGTTTCTAAGTCGATAAGATCCAATTCCAGCCCTAATTCAATATGGTCTTTGATGGGAAAAGAAAATTTAGGGATTTTTCCCACTTTTTTCAATTCTTTGTTATCATTTTCATTTTTCCCTTCCGGCACGGATTTATCAAGGACATTGCCCAGTTTTTTAAGCAGTTCATCCCGCTGCTGAAGCCGGGAAGCTGCCGTGTAATCCCCTTCCTTGATCTCTTCTGCCACCTGCTTCATCTGCCGGATCTTTTTCTCGGCCAGGGCTTTATCCCCGGACTTCTTGGCTTGGTTAATCTCTTCCGAGACGACATTGCGAGTATGTTTTAATTCCTCCAGCTTCTTTAATTCCGCACGCCATTGCTGATCCAGGGCCAGAATTAGGTCTACTAAAGCCGGGTCCCGTCCCCGTTTCTTCTCCGAAGCTTTTACCTGTTCCGGCTGCTCCCGCAGGAAGTGGATGTCTAACATACCAGGGATAAAAAGGCCAGGGAATATAAATGTTCCCTCTCGCCCTCCTAAAGCTTTATATAATTTAGGTCTTTTACTTTATCCATGCCCGCTAAGCCTATTGATAGAAAGAGGTTGGTGCACGTGGTCCAATATATGAGAGTCAAGTATAAAGACATTTTTGACATGAAGGCATTTTATGAAGCATTATATGAATGGTTTAAAGAGTATGAATGGGGAGATGTTGACGACAGCCTGAATCAGGAAGGTAAACGTCTTAATGACACGGTTCCGCCCAGCGAGCACTGGGAAACGTATTATGGTGAACGAACCGACGCCAAGGGGCTGCGGGAGATGTGGATCCAGTGGCGGCTGTTCAAGGATCCGCGCGATGCACCATTCCTACGCTATTACTTAGATGTCGATTTCCATTGCCTGGGCCTGCAGTTCGGGGTGGAAGTCATTAAAGAAGGAGTGAAATTGTCCGTCAACCGGGGAGAGGTAGAACTGACCATTAATTCCTACATTGAAAAGAGGTATGAAGCGGAATTTGAGAAGTCGCTTCTCCGCCATCTTACCGGGTTATTTACCCAACGGATCTATCGTAAAGAATTAAAAGCGCGGGAAAAAGAGCTGTATCAGGAAACGTACGCCCTACAGAATTTCATTAAGCAGTGGTTCAAGCTGAAGCGTTACCTGCCGTACGAGGAGGCGAAGAATTTCCTTCCCAGCTACGCCTGGCCCAGCCATGTGAAAGAATAGAGAATTTTGTGACGAAAAATTCTCTATTCATTCAAAATCATCTTAGTAGTCCTTTCCATCACAACACAAGTTTATATCAGCATTCTGGTTAGCGAATCGAGGTGATGAATCATGGTAGCAATACGATATGTAAATCTAGGTGCAGGTCAAACACAAAAAGATGTTGGTCAAGCGCGATTACGAATGGACGACTTTCCGACG
>JBBSWG010000023.1:0-11454 GCA_038046425.1 Nanobdellota archaeon | reverse complement strand
GAATATTTTTTAAAGTAGTGTTTTTCTTGTGTTGAAGACTAGATTACTGCCGATACCTTTTTATAATTTAGCCTTAATTCTTAAGCACTATGATAAAAAGAGGGTTACTATTGCTCTTCCTAGCCTTAGTTCTCGGTGCTCTTCCTTTCACCCAAGCTGCCTCCCTGCGCGGCACGATCTATAACCTTAACCTGGAGCAGGAACCCAATGTTCTGGTGGAAATCAATACTGTGCCCGTGCAAAAGATGCTCGCCAGTGAGGGAGTCTATTCCTTTCAGCTTCCTCCGGGAAAATATGTCCTGACTGCCCGCAAGATAGAGATTGAAATTACCGAAGAGATCATAATCCCGGCTGATGAAGCCGAAGGGGAATTTATCTTGGACCTTTTCCTGATTCCGGACACTATTGATGAAGAGGACCTTTGGAAAGAAGCAGATGAAGAGCTGGTCGAGGAAGAGCCCGGGGGCATGAGATGGCAGTATGCCATCGCTTTGCTGATCGTCCTCTGGGCTTTGTGGCGTTACCAAAAAGTGCGGCGGAGATATGGCCCGTTGCGGCTGTTCCGCAGGAAGATCAAAGAAGAGAGCAAAAAGAGCCTGGCGCAGCATCGGGAAGAGCTGGCCCAGGAGCCCGGATATCTGGATAAAGCCCTGGAGATTATTAAAAAGCATGATGGCCGTATTACCCAGAAAGAGCTGCGTAAAGAGATGCTCTACCTCAGTGAAGCGAAAATCAGCCTGATCTTAACTGAGCTAGAACATAAAAGCCAGATTGAGAAGATCAAGAAAGGGAGGGGGAATGTGGTAATCCTCAAGAGTTAGGTCACCATCTGTCCGCGGCACAATCCAAAAGGTGAGTGATTTATGGGAGAAGGGCACTATCAAGATGCGAGCGATAGTATCAAAATCAACATTAGTCTGTGGAGGGGGTTGCCCCATCCGGGGAGGCGCCACAGTCAGAAAATACATACCAAGAGCGAGCCGATAGTGCCCTTCCCCCTGAACAACGCCGCCGACTGGGCCAAGAGGTGAGCCGAGCGGCGCTGGTTACGAAGATTCGTTGGTCTGTTCCGACGCCTTCTCGCACCACCAGCAGATTTGTGGTAAAATAAACAGCAAGCGTCGGCGAGGCTCACGGCCTAGGCGGCGTTGTTCAGGGAATCACTCACAAAATGGATTGTGCCCTGTCCACTAAACATTTTTAAATGAAGAGGTTCTCCCTCTGACTGCCATGCTTTTTCCCACCCTTAATTTTAAAGAACTAGAGCCGGCTATCCTCCAGTATTGGAACGCTCATCAAATCCTGCAGCGCTGGCGCCAGAAGAACCAGAAAGGCCCTAAATTCTATTTCCTGGAAGGACCGCCTTACACCAGCGGCAATATCCATCTTGGCCATGCCTGGAACATGGCCCTGAAAGATCTGTTGCTGCGTTACAAGCGCAGCCGGGGATTTAACGTCTGGGACCGGATGGGGTATGATATGCATGGCCTGCCCACGGAACAGAAGGTGATGGCTAAGCTGGGCCTGCAGGACAAAGAAGACATCACCCGGTTTGGCCTTAAAAGATTCCAGCAGGAATGTCGGGAATTCTGCCTGGCGATGATGCAGAAGATGAATGAGGATTTCCTGCGCTTAGGAGCCACTTTAGACTTCTCTAACCCTTACCAGCCGATCACTAAAGAATTCATGGAAGCGGAATGGTGGCTGATCAAGCAGGCGCATAAGAAGAAAAGGTTATACCAGGGCTTGCGGACGATGCACTGGGATGCGGCCACGCAATCCGCCGTAGCCAAACATGAATTGGAATACCGGCAGGTTACGGACCAGTCCATCTACGTCAAGTTCAAGCATAAGACCAGGCCCAAAACTTTCTTTATCGTCTGGACGACCACGCCCTGGACGATCCCGCTTAACCTTGCTCTTATGGTGCATCCGGAGCTGGACTATGCCGAGGTGGAAGTGGAGAACGTGGACGTGGGAAAAGAAGTATGGATCATTGTTCAGCCGCTGGTTGATACCGTCATGAAAAAATGCGCAAAAGAGCAGCATAAAAGCCACTATAAAATCAAACGTATGGTCAAAGGCTCCCAACTGCAGGGGCAGAAGTATGTCCATCCCCTGCACATTGACGATTTTCTCCCCGACCAGCTGAGAAAGAATTCTAGGCTCTTCAGTGTGCTGCTGAGCACAGAATATGTTGATGATACATCAGGAACTGGTTTAGTCCATTGTGCTCCCGGCTGCGGGCCCGAGGACTATGAAATCGGCCACCGGAATAAGCTCCCCCCTTTCAATTGCCTGGACGAGCAGGGCTATTTTACAGACTTCGGGCGATTCAGCGGCTGGCGGGCAAAGAAAGATGACGGAAAGTTTGTGCAGGCCATCGAGCAAGCAGGAGCGCTGCTGGCCAAGGAACCGTATGTCCATGACTATCCGCACGGCGAGCGCAGCCATGAACCGGTGATTTTTCGCACGACGAAGCAATGGTTCTTTCGGGTTGAAGATCTGAAAGAAAAAATCATTGCTGCCAATGAGGACATCTACTGGAATCCTCAAAGTGGAAAGAATGCTTTCCGTTCCTGGCTGGAAAATTTACGGGATAATTCCATCACCAAGCAGCGTTTCTGGGGAACGCCCGTGCCCATCTGGCAGTCCATAGAGACGGGAAAGGGAGTAGGGAAAGAGGTTGGAAAGGAGATCGGAAAAGAGAACAAAGAGTATATCGTCGTTGGTAGTGTAGCAGAGCTGGAAAGGCTCTCCGGGAAAAAAGTCACGGAGTTGCACCTTCCGGACATTGATGAGATAACCATCACCAGAAAAGGAAAAGTCTACCGACGCATTCCGGACGTGCTGGACGTCTGGATTGATGCCGGCACGGTCTCCTGGAATTGCCTAGACTACCCGCGGAAGAAAGCTCTGTTCCAAAAGTTGTTCCCGGCGGATTTCATTCTCGAAGGAAAAGACCAGATTCGCGGCTGGTATAATCTCCTGATGATCACCTCGTTCCTGGCGCTGGGGAAACCCTCTTTCCGGAGTGTCTATATGCATGGCTTTGTAACTGATGTCCAGGGCGAGAAGATGAGCAAATCCCTGGGCAATATCATCTCTCCGTACGAGATCATCGATAAGCATGGCGCGGACGTGCTGCGGTATTATATGTGCCAGACGAATGCCGGCGAAGACATTAATTTCAGCTGGGAGGAGACTGCTCTGAAACAGCGCAACCTTAACATTCTCTGGAACTTGCATAAGCTGTTACTGAACCTGGCGGCGGAAAATAAGATGAATCCTTTCCGACTGGACGGCCGGCGCCTTTCCCGGGTGCTGGAGGTGGAAGAGCGTTATATCTTCAGCCGCTTACACTCTACAATCAAGCTGGTGACGGAATTACTGGAATCGTATCGGCTGGATGAGATCATCGCTCCGTTGGAAGGGCTCTTCCTGGACCTCAGCAGGAATTATGTCCAGATGGTGCGGGAGAAGAGTTCCATTGGCGACGAGGCAGAGAAAGAGCTTTGTATCTTTACCATCAGTGAAGTTCTGATGAAGACGCTCCGGATGTTCAGTCTCATCTGCCCGTTTATCAGTGAAGCGATCTATCTGAACCTGCGGCAAGAATTTAGGCTGAAAGAAGAAGGTATTATGAAAAAAATTAAAGAAATCAAAGAAGAGAGTATTAATTTTTGGTCTTGGCCGGCAGTGGATAAAGCAAAGATCAACCCCGCATTAGAGAACAGCGTTCAGCTTGCTCAAGAGATCATGCAAGCGGCGTTGAATGGCCGGGAACGGGCAAAATTAGGGTTGCGCTGGCCGGTAAAAGAAGTGCTGGTGGAAACCAGGAGTGAGGAAATTAAAAAAGCGGTAGCCGACCTACAACTGGTGCTGCAGAAACAGTTGAATGCTAAGGTTGTAAAAGTGGTGGAAACTGTGCCGGGAGTGAAGATGACCGTTAAGCCAGAATATGGCAAGATTGGTCCGCTCTATGGCGATCTTTCTCCCACGATCATGACTCGCCTCAAAGTAGATAGTCCTGAAACCGTGTTGAACCATCTGGAAAAAGAGAATGTATATGTCTTCCGGCTGGATGGCCACGAAGTAAAGATTCAGCGGGACATGGTCCGAATCGAGAGGGTCATTCCTCCGCCGCTGTTTGGCTCGGAGATCGGGAAAGGTGTCGTGTACGTCAACGCGGAGCGTACGGAAGAGCTGGAAGGGGAAGGCTATGTCCGGGAACTGATGCGCTCTATTCAACAGTTGCGCAAAGACTGGGAATTAGAAAAATTAGACCGGATCAATCTTTTAGTCGAGGTAAGTCCCTGGCTGAAACCGGCGGTGGAACGCTGGAAGCTGGAGATTGAGCAGAAAGTTGGTGCAGAGCGGATGGAAATTACCATCCACGAAACCGACCGGCAGCCAGGTACTCGGCCCAACCGGCAGGAGAAAGAAGTGCTGATCAAGAAAGAGAAAATAGTAATAATAATGGAAAAATGGTAACGGAGAATTTTGCTGCGTAAAATTCTCTGGCGTGGGAACTGGTGGTAATCAACGGAACGGTGGTGGAGTTAATTAACATAAGCTGGTTTAACTGAATCACCCCTACTCCTCACCAGAGGGTTTTGATTTGAGGTTGACTTCAGCGTACTTCATGTAACAAATTGCGGTTTATTCAAAACCACCCGATATCTTTTTAAGCAAACATCATTTTCTCCCGGTCATGCTCAAGCTAGCCCACGGTGCGGAAGCGGTACTCTATCTCGATCAGAATCATGTTCCTGCCCGCGAGAGCCTTGGCCGGGGCAGCATCATCAAGGAACGCCTTCGTAAAGGCTATCGCCTGCCCCATTTGGATGAATCTCTGCGGCAATTCCGCACCCGAAGGGAAGCAAAAATCCTGCAGAGGCTGGAAGAGCTGAATTTTCCTGCCCCCCGTCTTCAGGAGTTTTCTGACCAGCGCAGGTCCATCGTGATGGATTTTGTCCCGGGAGAAAAAGTAAGGGATGTTTTGGGCGATAATTTTCATTTGCTGGCTAAAGAAATCGGGCAGAAAGTGGGTAAGCTGCATCAGCACGACCTCATCCACGGTGATTTGACGACCTCTAACCTGATTCAGCACGCTGAAACTGGTCAGATCCATTTCCTGGATTTTGGCCTAGCCAGCTTCTCGGGTAAAGTGGAAGATAAGGCGGTAGATCTATTTCTGTTAGAGCGGGCTTTAGCGAGCAAACATTACAGCATTTACCCGGAAGTGTGGGAGCAAGTGCTGGCCGGGTATAAAGAGGGTTATCCCGGGGCAGAGAGAGTACTGGAACGGTTGGAGCAAGTAAGGAGAAGGGGAAGGAATAAGGGGAAAGGGTTATAACCACAATAAATGAGTTTTCTTATATTTTGTGGTACTAACCTGCCTGGGCATAACGGTAATACACTTCAAAGAACTTTCGGAACGTGTCTTTGTAGTGTTTCAGGGCAAAACGCAGTAACACGATCCAGATTTCCCGGTCAGCAGCCTCTAACGCCTTCAGATAACTCTGACGGGATGTTTTCCTGATGATGATCGGAAAATACCCCTTCCGAAGCAAGATATAATTAAGCAGGAAGCGGCCGACTCTCCCATTTCCGTCACAGAAAGGATGGATCTTCTCGAATTGGGCATGGAACTTAAAGGCTAATTCAAGAGGGTATATCTTCTCTTTGTTTACCTGGTACCACGACAGAAGACGCTCCATATCCACAGTAACCTTCTCGGGAGAACTTAACTTGGCCAGCGGTTTACCTAAGAGGATAATTGGAACCTTCCGATAGCCTAGACGGTCATCGATCTTCTCCATCAGACGACGATGAATCTGAATAATAAAATCAGAGCTTAGTTCCTGCCGTGTTCTCTGCAGCCACAGAAAAAGATTATACGAATTCTGGGCATCATAAATCTCCCGTAAATCCTTGCCGGAACTGATTCTATTCTCAAAGACAATCTCCGCCACATTCTTCAGCGTAAGCGAATTTCCTTCTAAGGCATTACTTTCAAAGACGTAATTGGCAATAAAGCGCTTCGTAAGATCCTCAATATTTTTTTTATGAAGCGTTCTCCTGATCCGTTTGTACTTAAGATTCATCTCTTCAATTTTTTCTACTTCCTCCGCCGTAAGAGGATATCCTAATTCCGGGACTGTTTCCAGAATCGTTTTGGTTCGCAGACGTACTTCTCTCGCAAAAAATTCTGCCTCTAGCTCCCGGCGTGCTGCCGTGATCTTTTGTTTTGATGTGCTTTCCGCAGGACCAAGGTATTTTGATATCTTTCTGCTTTGGTTTTGCAGGCGGATCGACCTCTCCAGATAGAGGTACTTCTTTCCCTTGACCTCTTTGGTGGTGAGCGGAGTCATCCCGCCTGGTTAGTACTACTGATATTTAAATCTATCTATCCTTGTGGTGATAACCAATTACGCGGCGCAGGTTCTGGAGGCAGAGAAGGTGCTGGAAAGATGGGGAAAATTAGCGGTACTAACTAGTTTGAACCGGAGAACTACAACCTAAAATAATTATCAAATTCTATCCCCACTTTAGTATTGGCTTTAATATATCCCGCCAACTCTTCAGCTGTAACTTTTTCATCCCTCATCCTCGCTATGACTTCCATCATAATTTTCTCATCAATGCTCAGAGGGAAAAGGTACATCACCATGTTAATCTTCTTTTGGCCTGGTTTAACTACTTTATTCTTGCCATCTTCACTCTGGGTAATGTACGTAATGTCAAAAGGACCACCCACTCCCTGATGCTTTTCACTCGCTTTTCCGGCTCGGAGAAGGACGTCAATACCTTCATCAATGCTAAGCTTCGGCTGCCAGCGGTATCGCTCTAATTCCTCTCCCATTTTATCGATGGCCATAACGGAGCCGCTTCCTGAGACCAGGTATAACTTCATATTATTCTCGAAATGCCCTCTGCCGGGCTGGTTTATAAG
Source organism: Nanobdellota archaeon (assembly GCA_038046425.1). GTDB lineage: Archaea > Nanobdellota > Nanobdellia > Woesearchaeales > GW2011-AR9 > JAHFRS01. The sequence goes on along the minus strand of JBBSWG010000023.1, from coordinate 4,496 downwards.
GTATAATTGGGGATGGTCTAGCGTTGTTGCCAGCATCAATGATAAAGGATAATCGTTGGCAGCTCTAAGAATCTCGTCCCGTACCGCTTGGTCAATAGTTACCTCTTTTGGTGGTTGAGTAACTTCCCGAATGTTCCTAAACCCATATTTTCGAAGGACACCCTTTACTAATTTTTCTTCCCGTACAGCATGGTATGCCTCTTCGGTAAAATCACGAAGCTCTTTAGCATTCTTATACTGTTTCCCAGAAATGTGCTCCAGCACTTCATTGGCAAGATGGGGAATACCGATGACTCCGGCGATCACTTCATTGTTGACCTGTTTAATCTTATCAACGATATCCTGAGTAAAACCGATCCCTTCGTAAGTAACTTCTGAATCCTGCATTAGCATCACAGTTTTATCGTTAGGTATTAATCCAATGCAAATCGTCATTTTGTTTCACCAAACTCAAAAACCACGTGTTCTTTATAAAGATTTCTAAAAAAACTTCTAGATAGTAGTAATCATATTAAACCCACTTCGTCGCCACCGTCCCCGGCCCTCTCCTACCTACGATCGGCCCTTCATCATAGAGCAAGCCCGCTTTGCTCATGTTCTCCCGCACCGTGCGGGCACAGGAATAAGTCGCTAAGAGCGCTGAAGATTTCATCACTCGGGCCATCTCCTGAAATAACTCCATGCTCCAGAGTTCCGGCATGGTTTTCGGGGAAAAAGGATCATAAAAAATGGCATCAAAGTAATCAGCGGGCAACTGCTTGACCGTCTCGCGGGCATCGCCGAGTAAGACCTTAACGCTCACCGTGCCGTCGCTCAATCCCCAGGATCCAGGATGGTTTTTCTCCTGATGAATAGGCTGGATTCTTTTGTAATTTTGATAGTAGGGGATCGGTGGATTGACTTCCGGTATTCTCTTAATAATCTCGACATCATTCTCTAACCCCACCACTTCAATTTCACAATCAGGGTTTTCCTGTAAGGCCACCGAGATTGCCATCGCTGAATTATAGCCCAAGCCAAAACAGAAGTCAAGAATCCTGATCTTTCCCTGTTCTTTGGCCAGCTCTCGGATCTTGCAGGGGATAGCGTACTTTTTCAGCGCCTCTTCCACCGCGCCACTGTAAGAATGGTAGCTCTCGCCGACAGTTTCGTTGAGAAACGATTCGGTGTTGTCAGCAGTGAGGATTTTTTTGAGCATGTTTTGAGCATATTCTGACACTATTTATTTCTCTTCTAACTGGTGTAATTCCTTATCTAAAAAAGTCTCAAAGAAACCATTTATTTTTACCATTATTTTGAACTGTTCAATAGAGGTGAGCCCCACATTCCACAAATATTACCGGAACCTCTTCTTTTCCAGTTTTTTTCTTTGCTTCCTGCTCTACTTCTCCTAAATCGGTCCCCGAACAGATTATTCTTTTGTTAAAAATAGCTACCCATTGATCTTTGAACTGTAGTAATAAGTCCGTATGATGCTGAAAACCCCATTGTTGATCCTCCCAAAATTCTTTGGAAATTCTTTTCATGGTGTAATCACTTCTCCTTTACTCCGGCGGTGTAATCTAAAGAAATACTCTCAACTTTATAAAAGTATCTTACTTACTTAACTTTTGCGGTTTTGGCGTTTCCAGTAATGGTGAGCGCTGAGTTTAGTGCTGCCGGCCCCGCCTAACGTGGTGGGCCGAGCTACACCTTTCGTAAGACGGAAATCGTCCGTTCCGCCGCTTTAGATTACTACAGCCAATATGCTGCCAGGTGGACATTAGGCGGCGGCGTTGTTCGTCCCAGCACTCACCATTTTAACAATATTCAAAACCGCAAAAGTTAACTAAAGTACTATCACGTTTCAGGTCTTAGGATGCCGATGGCCGATGCCCTTACGCTCATGCAGGTGAAAGATATGCTTTTTCTTTTCCTCATGTAAGGTTCTCCTGCCGTCATGCACTTCATTGATTAGCTGCGAGACGTGCTCGCCGCCCAGGAAATGCGGCAGAATCACGTAATCCGCACCATAATGGTATAATTTAAGAGCGTCATCAATATCGGCAGCCGTCACAATGATCTTGGCCCGCTTGTTAGCCTTAGCCTGCTGCACTCTCTTGATCAGTAACTGGTTGTCGGCTAACTCGGGAACAGTAGAGATCAGCATCTGCACCTGCGGCAGGTTCATCCGCTCCATGATTTCCTCATCGGCCACGTCGCCGTAAAGGCAATGGTAGCCTTCCTTGACCAGTTGGGCGATGATTTCGGGGTTGTAATCCACTACCAACACTTTATTCTTGACGTGCTGTAATGAGCGCAGGATGCTGTAGCCGATGCGGTTATAGCCGCAGAGGATGATGCGGGGGCGGACTTCGCTGGGCAGGTATTCCAGTCCTTCCGTCGTAAAAAAGTCAAAGATTTTTAATGGTTTCTGGAAGAGGCGGTAAAACCAATGCTCGTACTTGATGAAGTAGGAAGTGAAAGTGATGGAAATCAGGGTGACCACGACTATAGTAGAGAAGAGCGCACTGGAAATATGTCCCAGCGCCAGGCCTTGAGCAGCGATAATCAGCGAGAATTCACCGATCTGGGCCAGAGAAAGCGCCGTCAGAAAACTGGGTTTTTTGGTGTACTTGAACAGCGAGCAGACGGTCATGGTAATGAAAGGCTTAATCAGCAGGATCACCGCCAGCAGCACCGCCAGTGTAACCCCCACTCCCTTCAAGGCCGAAAAGGATAAGCCCATCCCCAGCGAGACAAAAAAAAGCAGGGCAAAAAAGTCCCGCAGGCTTTTAACTTTGCTGATGATTTCCAGGTTATATTCCAGGTTGCCTAAAGCGATGCCGGCAACAAACGCACCGATGGCAATGGAAAAGCCCAATTTATAGAAGCCTAAGCCAAAGAGGAAGCAGACCGCTAACGATAAAATAAGCAACAGTTCCTGGTGCTTAGCTGCATAGCGGAACAGCAAGGGGAACAGGTATTTGCTCAACAGGAAAGCGACGATGAAGATAGAGATGAATTTCAGAAGGGCCAGCCCTAACAGGGTCAGGCTGAATTGGTCAATGGAACTGAGCAGAGAGATGGCAAAAATGGCGATGATATCTTCCAGCAGCAGGATACAGACGCCCAGGCGGCCGTGGAGGGTGTTAAGCTCGCGCTTATCTGAGAGTAGTTTCATAACCACCATGGTGGAGGAGAAAGCGATCATCAGGCCGACGTAAGCTGCCTGGAGAGGAAGGTAATTTAGAAGTAAAGCCACCAGATAGCCGGTAACGAATAACAGGGCAATCTGAATTAAACCGCCGACCATGGAGACGTGGGCCACACTTTTCAGTGCTTTCAGGTCCATTTCCAGCCCCACCAAAAAGAGCAGGAAGGCTATCCCCAGGATGGACATGGATTGGATCAGGCTGATGTCGGTTAGCAGGCCAAAGACGGGCGTGATGAGGATGCCGGCAAGGACATAAGCCAGAATCTGCGGCTGTTTCAGCAGGCGAAGAATGAAAGCGACACCGGCAGCGATGCTGACGACGAGCCCGAGCTGCAGGAAGATCTCGCTGGTGACGGTGACCATGAAATTAATACCTCTTTAATTAACACGCTTCTGGTTAAGACTAGTATCCAATAAGAAAAAGCTTTGATTTTATAAAGGTTTGTTGGGGAAACTCCAGAAGAAAAGCTGGTTATTTTTCGTAGTTGCCTAACGTTACCTGTTCATTTTTTTCATTCACGATCTTATCTATCACCATCTTCACTTCCTGAAAATCCTTTTTCATCTGCTCTAAGATAGCCGGATTCCTTCCCTGATACAGATAATTTGCCGGATGAATCACCGGAATAACCTTGATCTCTGACTCTCCCGGCCCACCCGGTCTTTCCTGTCCTTTGACGACCGTCGAAAACACCTTCCCCCGCACGGCGGTAATCCCGGTCTTAATTCCTACTCCTGCTCCAGTTCCTATCTCTTTTCCCACTCCCGTTCCCACGCCCATTTTCACTCCCCTTCCTCCCGAGACTAAAATCCGCTGGGTGGCAAAATTTCCTATCGTCACGATCACTTTCGGCTGCATGATCTCAATCAGTGTATCCAGTCTTTCTCGGCAATTCTCCACTTCTTCCGGTAGCGGATTCCGGTTATTTTCCGGCCGGCAAAGAATGGTGTTGGTGATAAAGACCTCGTTGCGCGTCAAGCCAATACTTGTCAACAGTTCCTGCAACACCTTTCCCGACTCGCCGCAAAAGGGAATTCCCTGCTGATCCTCATTAAAGCCCGGCGCCTCACCGATCAATAAAATTTCTGCCCGGGGATTGCCGGAGCCAAAGACGACTTGCTTTCTCGATTTGCACAAGGCCGGACAGCGTTGGCAGTGCTGGTATTCTTGTTGGAGTTGATGAAAAGAGTCCATGAGAGATCACCAGTTGTTATCCTCTTTATTATCTTTCTTATTACTCTTCTTACTTAACTTTTGCGGTTTTGGCGTTTCTCGTAATGGTGAGCGCTGAGTTTAGTG
>JBBSWG010000022.1:1440-10240 GCA_038046425.1 Nanobdellota archaeon | reverse complement strand
TGACCTTTTTGCCCCACTTTTCCGCGAAAGATTTAAATGGGTATTTGCCTTCTTCCTACCAGGAGAAACAAGAAAGTCTCAGACCTCGAGAAACCATGATGTCTCAGCAGTCGCAAGCTCTTGTACAAGATATCGGCGAACGGATGAAAGCAGCTGATCTTATTGAATCCCGACAACTGCTGCAGTATACCGCCGGCCTGAAAGCAGATTATCTGCTGAAGCCGCAATTAATGCCCAGGAAAAGTGATTATCTGGATATTGCCCATCTGTTGCCGGTGATGCCGTTATATGGTGGGACACAACATGATAGAACACGAGCAGGTGAGGCGAACGGCCGGCAGTTATCATATCTATTGGCTGATTCGGCTGATTCCTATAATCGTTCAGGAGATGGGCTGAGAAAAGGTTATAAACTCCAACCACTTTTAGAGCTTTACCATGGATTCGCAAGGAACCCTTTATCCTAGAGATCTCTTGGCGATCATTGTTATAGTCGTTGGTGCCATTGGCTTTTTACTCTATTAGAAAGGTGGTTAAAATGATCCCTTTACAAATAATCTTATATAATTGTCTATCTGAGTGTGAGCAATTAGCAGAGTAATCATTCTGTATCTGTTTAGCACCATAAGGTCAAAATTCCTTCGGATTTTTCTAGATTCTCCTCTTCGCCAGCTTCTACAAATGCTTAAAATGCTCCCGATAGGTCTCGGCTACGAGGCTGTTCTTGATCATGACGGCAGTAACCGGAGCGCCCCAGGTGACGATAACTACCTTATGACCGTAGACAAAGGTGTTGGTGGGGTTAAATTGGCTCGCTTCCAGAAAGCGATAATGAGTCGTCGAGGCCATTGCTCGGTCAAATAAAAAGACTCCCTTCTTTTTAATGGTTATAACCCGCTCGCGGATTTTTAAGTGGAAAGTTCCTGAATCCCTAAAATAATGACTAAAATGAGCCGAACCTTATATTCAATTAAACCTGAACCATTCCCTTCAGAAAGAGAATGGGTAAATGGGATGGAACGGGGAGACCAGCAAATAAAATATTTGCATCAATAACTAATTCCATTTTATCTCTAATGCCTCTTTCTAGCTTTAAGACTTAATTCCCGCCCTAATCTAAGAGCTTCTTCCTCCCCTTTCTACAATTCCCGGATTCCGGGAACTAGAATACGGCAGCCAATTCCGGGAAATTTTTTGCGTACAGTAGATAAAAAGGCGAAGCCGACGAAGAGTTTCTTTCTACCTATTTTTACCTCGTTTAGCGCAGGTGCCAATTTCACAAAGTATAGAGAAACAGCGTTAGTGTACTATCAAAGTAAGTGGAAAAAAATTAAGTTTAATTCTAAACCTTCCGTAACACCGGCACTATCTCCCGCAACGCTTTCACTACTTCCTGCAACTCTTTTTTGCTCGTTTCTTTCCCCAGGCTAAACCTGATACTTCCCCGCGGATACTTCGCTTTTATTGCCTTAAGCACGTGGCTCACTTTAACCTGGTTTGAGGCACAGGCACTCCCCGAAGAAACGTAAATCTGCTGCTGGCTGAGATAGTGGACCAGAGATTCTGCTTCCACCCCGGCAAAGGAAAGGTTGATGATGCCCGGCAGGCTCTGGCGGGGATGGCCATTCAGCACGACCACCGGGATTTCCTTGAGGACTTGCCGGATAAAATAATGGCGTAATTCCATTAAGCGTTTTAGTTCCCCCTCTTTTCCCTGTTGCCGTAATTCTAGGGCTTTACCCAACCCCACGATTCCCGGCACATTTTCCGTCCCGCTTCTCAGCCCGAATTCCTGCCCGCCACCGTGAAGCAAGGGTTCTATCGTAAGGCCCTTTCGCCGATATAAAATCCCCACGCCTTTCGGCCCATAAATTTTAGAGCTGTTGAGAGTCAGCAAATCAACGTTTAGTTTTTGCACATTCAAATCCAGCCATCCGGCCTGGCAGGCGTCGGTATGGAAAGATATTTTCTGTTTTTGAGCAATGCTTTGAGCTATTTTTCCTATTTCTCTGATGGGCTGAACCGTGCCGATTTCATTGTTAGCATACATGATGGTGATGAGAATAGTATCTTTTCGGATGGCTTTTTCCAGCTCGGCTAGGATGATTAAGCCACATTTATCCACCGGCAGATAGGTTACCGAAAATCCTTTAGTTTCCAGATGCTTACAGACTTCCAGCACGGAAGGATGCTCAATCCGAGAAGTGATGATATGCCCTTTTCCCCGGGCCAGGGCTATCCCTTTAATCGCCAGGTTATTGCTTTCCGTTCCGCCGGAAGTAAAGATTATCTCCTCCGCCTGAGCGTTAAGAATTCCAGCGATTTTTCTCCGGCACTCGGCCACGATGCCTTTAACTTTTCTTCCTTCCTCATGGAGGCTGCTGGGATTAGCATAGAGTTGGCTAAAATAGGGAAGCATGGCTTTAAGTACCTGAGGATCGACTACTGTAGTTGAGGCCTGGTCAAGGTAGATTGGATTCATTCCACGAGAACTATATTCTGTCACTATAAAAAGTCACCTTCCCGGACATCCTCCACAGCGCTGCCCCCGGCTGAAGGAGCCGCAGCAGACCGGATTCATCTTAATCACATACAGGCTGGTAGCCGTACCTCCAGCTCCTCCATTACCATAACTGGCACTATTACTATAGCCCTGGTGAGAACTTGCATACACCATGAAAAGCTAAAGGCTTTTCATCTATAATAAGCTTGTGGAAAGAAGTGGGGCAGATTGGTCAAAAGGAAGGCTGCCTCGCGCTTTCTTTACTCTCTCTTTTCCCGGCTTTTAGGGCAATCCGCGCCAGCACTTCCCGATGCAGCCGTTTCAGGAATTCCTGCTTATCTTCGATCTTGATGATATCGCTATACCCTTCCATGATCAAACCAAAGGCAAAGGGGCTGGGCAGGCCGGCCGCAACTTCTTCCAAAGCGATTTTTCCTTCTGCAATTCCCCTCATTACCTGTTGCGCGTGCTCATAGTCCATTACATCCTCTAAGACTTCCCGCCGCGCTTCTTTGAGGATGGGAAAATCATTGCTGATACGCTTTACGGCATTATATAAAATCCGGCTGCCCACCTGCATCCTGCCTACATTCTTCTTGTGGCCCAGATATTCACGCAGGATCATCAGGGCCCGGGCCGCACAATGCCTAAAACGGCGTTGCATGATCTCGCTGCGTTCCACCGCCTGTTCCACAATTGCCCGGAAATTTTCTGTTTCTTCGGTCTCTCTTTTTTTTGCCTCTTCAGCGGAGAGCTGTCGAAAAACGGCCAGTACATTAAACGCTTTCTCGGCACTGGCGTAGAAGCCGTTATCAGTAACGCCAATTTCCACGTCACGATGCTGGGTTCGCCCAATCACGTAGCCGATGGCCCGGGAGAGGCAGTCATTCACCCTGCGCCCAAAGAGGGAATGGACAATGGTATATTTTCTTCCCCCTTCCACGTAACTTTCAAAGAGGATTCTTTTATCGGAGGGAATTTTACTGAATTGATACTGCTCCCAAAAATACTGGTAGATGCTTTCAGCAGCAGCCTGATCCGTCAGATAGAGATAATCGTGGATGAAGGTTAACAATTCTTCCCGGCTCTTTTTTTCTTTAAAGCGTTCTTCCATCAGCCTTCTGAACCGGTTGATTTCCATAGCCAGGTCAAAGGACAAGGGCAACATCTCCGAGAACCAGCTGGGTACGGTGGGCGGCCGACTGACGGAAGCAGAGACCTGAGCGGTCATCCCCCGCGCAAACTTAAACATATAGACATTCCCACCCAAGACAAACACGTCGCCAGGCTGTAACCGTTCCAGGAAACCTTCATCGATCATCCCTACGGCCTGCTCACCGACTTTGACCGTGATATAGGTCTCCTCGGGAATCGTGCCGATGTTCGTCATGTAAATAATTCTGGCCCACTTTCCTTTCCGGCCGATGTTTCCCGTCTCTTCATCATACCAGATGCGGGCATAGACGTGACGCTCTTCTAGGCTGACGTACTGCCCGGAAAGATATTTAATGATTTCAAAGAAATCATTCCATTCTAGCGTATGATAACAATAGCTCCTCTTGATAAAATTGTAGAGTTCATAGATATTAATCACTTCGTTAATGGCAATTCCGTAGATCTGCTGGGCTAACACGTCGAGAGCGTTTCGCGGCAGGTGGATACAGTCGATCTTCCGTTCCTTGGCCGCTTTCAGCAGCAGGGCACATTCCACTAAATCATCCCGGTCCATGACGATGATCCGCGCTTTAACGGTAGCATGAAGCTGATGACCGGCCCTTCCTGCCCGCTGCAGGAAACGGGCCACACTTTTTGGACTGCCTAAACAGAGAACCAAATCAATGTAGCCGATATCTATCCCCAACTCCAGGGAAGTGGAAGAAACTACCGCTTTCAGCTTTCCTTCGCGCAGGTTCTGTTCCGTCTTGAAGCGGCTGCCTTTGCTTAAACTGCCATGATGTGCTGCTATGCTCTGGTCGTTATATTGCTGAGGATAAAATTCTTTCAGGTTATGGACGGCCCGTTCGGTAGCGCTGCGAGTGTTGGTAAAGATGAGGGTAGTGCGGTGTTCCTGGACGAGCTGATGGATCAATTCATACATTTTCCGATGCAGCAGCAGATAATCGGACTCCACCAGGTCCGAAACTGGACTCAACACCTGCAAATCCATATTTTTCAGGAACTGGACGTCGATCACGCCGCAATCCCGTTCCTCATCGCCGTTATAGCCGACTAAAAAGCGGGCAATTTCTTCGAGAGGAGCAATAGTGGCCGACAAACCAACGCGACACATTCCCGGTGAAATCCGCTGTAATCGTTCCAGGCTCAGGCTGAGATGCACACCCCGCTTATTTTCCGCCAGGGCATGGATCTCATCGATGATACACCATTGCACCTCTTTTAATTTCTCTTTGAATTTTGGGGAATTGAGCACAATCGCCAGGGATTCAGGTGTGGTGATCAGGATATGGGGTGTTCGCTGGAGCATTTTCGCCTTCTCTGCCGGGGTAGTATCACCGGTACGGACGGCTACGCGCAGGCCTAAGGGCTTGCCGGCCAACTGTTCCATTTCCGCCAGCGGCTCCTTCAGATTTTTTTCAATGTCATTGCTCAGGGCTTTTAGTGGGGAAATATATACACAATACACTTTATCCTCTAAAATCCCCTTTTTAGCTGAATCCACTAACTCATTTAATATCGAAAGGAATCCAGTGATGGTTTTTGTAGCACCAGTAGGAGCGGAAATCAGGACGTTCTTCCGGCTATGCACTTCCATCACGCCATAAAGCTGGGGCAGCGAGAATTCCTTGAATTTGGAGAAGAACCATTGGTTGATTAAGGGATGTAAAATAGCTTTCAGCTGCGTTTCCGTGTAGGGTTCGGTGAGGAGAGTGATCATGGGAGAGATGTTGACAATACCGGACTGCTCGTAATCCCTGTAATTCCCTTTCTTTAAAAGAATTGCCCTCGCTGGCTGTCTATTTAACGAATGAATGACGGCTAAGCCAAGAGGCGAGGCGAGCTAGGGTAGTTACGGACTTTGTTCGTCCGTTCCACCGCCGTAGAATGAAACAACAATTATGGGACGGTAGGCACAACGAGCGGTGGCGAGCCCTGACCTGCCAGAGCTCGCCTCTGGCTCGCTCACGTACCCGGCTGGCCGTCATTCATTTAGTAGACAATATCCCCTCGCCACACCCTGCCGGAGCTATCCTCCAAAGTAACTCCTTTTACAATTTCACTATTCTTAAGGGGGCATGAAAGTTTATAAACCGGGCCGGCCTACTTCTGTTAAAACATTAAATTAAGTTAAAACATTAAAACCAAAACATTAAAACCATTTTCAGAGGTGTATTCCCATGAGCAAAGAACATTTTCCCTATATAGCGATTGTTGGTGTCGTAGCCGTAGTGGCCGTGGTGGTGTTATTGTTAAGCCTGCGGACGGCCGTGCAGGCGCCGGTTGCTCCGGTGGCAGAAGAGGGCGTTGAGGAAAGTGCAGAAGCGGTGATAGCCGGAGAAGCGCTGAAGATCGGGGGAAAATTGACTCAAGGGACAGGAATCATCAGTACGGCGACGAAAAGTAAAATAAAGAAACCCAGTACAGAGCTGGGTGCCTGTGGCAATAATGCTGACGATGATGGAGACGGGTTAAAAGACTGGGATGATACTGATTGTAAAGGCAGTTCTTGTTCCAAAGCTGATGGTACTTCCGGCGTAGTGGTGTGGAGTTATACTGATCGTTCCGAACCAAGCCTTCTGGGTATAGGATGCTGCGATCCCACGGACTGCGTGAATAGTATCTATTGCACTAAGCAAGGCGGAGTATCGACGCCGGAGGTTCCCCAATTATTTTGTGCCAGCAAGAATCTTTGGACCTTCTGCGAGGACGCGATTGTTAATCAGGCAAGTGAAGATGGGAAGTATACCTGTACGCTGACGTCAGCTGGAGATTATCTCTGGAGCAGCACCACGGGCTAAGCAGGCAATGGTATTACTCTGGAATGATTATAAAAGTTTATATACTCCGTATTATTCTTCTTTTTTAATTAACCGATTATAACCATTAAACAATAAAAGAGGTGTATTCCCATGACTAAAGAACATTTTCCTTATATGGCAATTGTTGGTGTGGTGGCCGTAGTGGCCATAGTTGTTTTATTGTTAAGCCTGCGCACGACCGTGCAGGCACCAGCAATTCAGGTAGCGGAAGAAGGTGCTGAAGAAGGAGCAGCAGCAGCGCTGGCGGGGGAGGCGGTGAAGTTGGGAGGAAAGAGCGCAGTAGCAAGAGGTTGTAGTGATAGTGATGGAGCAGATACTAATGTGAAAGGTACTACCAGCGGTAGGCTGGCCCTTGACGTTTCTAAAGTAGGAAAAAAAGGGCAGTTTGTTAAAGTTATGGATAAGTGTGAAGGGTATAATAATGAGCAGTTTGTATGGGAATGGTTATGTAATAATGACCAAGTGTATTATAATGTGAAACGATGTCAGAGCTATTATACTTGTATTAACGGACGGTGTGAGGTTGCACCTACTCCTAAACCTAATTTTAAAATGACCGGCGTAGGATGGCTAAATTTTCCGGATGATTTTGGGCCAGAGAGTGCTCTTCCTGATTATCTACGGATTACAGCTCAAAACACTGGTGAAACTGCCAATGCGCCGGAGTTTATTATTGTGAGAGCGTATCCAGTCATTGTTAATGCAGGTGAGTCGGCGGACTACAGCTCTCTAATGGGCATCTTCCAGTTAGGGGATCAAGGTGTAGGTATAGCAACTGAGCAGCGAATCTGGTATTCACCAGTTCCCCTCGCTGATGTGCAGTTTAATAGTAACCCTTATGACTCCTATGCTAAAGGAACTGTCTGGTCTGGCAATGAAGGCCAGTACGTAATAGAAACGGCGGTAGCGCTCTATAAAGTAGATTCAGCTAACACCTATCCTGAAGAGAATGAAGCTGATAACTGCGGTCTCTACCATGCGGAAGACAATACTTTTGAAGCGCTGGAAACCTGCCCGGAAGAGTGGGGCGGGATAAAGCTGAGCGACTATGAATAAATTTAAATTTTAATAATTTTTTTCTTTTATTTTCCCCCCGTTCTAAACCTTTATTAACCACGGGAGAATCATTTCGTTCATGAGCACTACCACACCCTCTGATGAGACAGCAATTCTCGGCTCACCTCTTGGCCAGGGCGGCGTTGTTCGTCCCAGCACTCACCCTTTTAACAGTCTTCAAAACCGCAAAAGTTAAGAATTCTTATACCCGCCCTCCGCTTCAGGACAGTGAAGTATTACTCCATAAAAGTACCCGCTACGAGTAACGGAAAGGCAATCGTGGCATCGCAATGAATCTTAACTGCAGGAGCATTCACCTTAATTTTCCCCCAGCTGATAGCTTCCTCGACCTTAGCCCCGCTATCAGAGCCATCATACTCCTCGGCCGTGTTGATATAGACACAGTAGTCAAACCCTTCCTTAAAGATGTTGGCATTCAGGGCGAAATGCTTGCTGATGCCGCCGCCGAGCAGAATTCCGCCGGTCTTCTCGCAATTGAGAGCCAGCCTGGTGATCTCTAAAACTTCCTTGCTGACATCCAGCAGAAAGTCCGGATGACTTTGCTTGAAGAAGACAACCATGTCACCCAGCGAGCCGTCCACCAGCCCGGGACAGAAGACCGGAATGTTGTTTTTTGCAGCCCAGTAGAGAATGGAACTTTCATCATTGATCGCTAATCCCAATTCCCGGTTTAGTTCCATTGGACAAAATACTCTTTTCTCTACGCTCTTCTCCTGCTGCTGCCGCCCAAAAATTTCCGTCAGGAAATTTTGCATGAATTTATCAAATAAAGCATAGCGGTCATTGGGAATGAAGATGTTGCCCGTCCGGTTGATACCGTGCTCAAACAGGAATCGGCCGGGGACAGTGAATTCACCCAGGGCAAACGGTTTCAGGCATTTGATGATATCTTCTTCAATGCCGCCGGCAGAAGTCACTAAGACCTGTACTTTCTTATGCTTCACGAGATACTTGATGATATCTCGCAGGCCCGAGGTGATGATGTTGGAAGTGTACGTTAAGAAAATGGTTGCCTTCTCGCGCTGCATGGCTTTGACGATTTCAATACCCTGGGCGAGGTGAGTGGCCTGGAAGCCCATGGTAGCATAGGATTGCAGGAATTGCTGCAGATCAAATGGTGATTCAAAGTCGTAGCCCCGAATGGGAGGGTGATCATCCAAAGTCATCGTGGTCTTGAGGTGATATTGCTGCTGGTGAGAGTGTTCCAATTTTTGCTGGATTT
>JBBSWG010000022.1:0-1340 GCA_038046425.1 Nanobdellota archaeon | reverse complement strand
CCTCTTCCCCACGTCAGGGAATTTTCCTTCGCAAAATTATCAATAATTCCATCTCATCTCGGCAATATTCTTCTCCTGCTGCTCTTTATATTCTTCGTAATGATCCTGACAGACATGACGGCCGCCCCATTTTGTCGTGGCCGGGCGGTTACACCGTGGCTCCTGGCATTCAACCATAAGCTATTAGTAGGCGGGATTCTATATAAATGTTACGCCCACAATTTTATAAATACGCTGAGGAATCAGAACCGATCATGTACCTCCTCAAAACGATCCCGGAAGACTTTATAGTTACAGAAATCTCTGCTTTAAAGTTAAAACCAGCGGGGAAATATCTCTATTTTAAACTCAGCAAGAAGAACTGGAACACCTTAGAGGCCGTTAAAGCAATTGCCAACAACCTCAACATCACTGAAAAGCAGATCGGTTTTGCCGGCAGCAAGGATAAGCAGGCCATTACGCTCCAGTTCTGTTCCGTGAGCGGCGTGAGCAAAGAACGCCTGCTGAAGGTGAAGATTGATGGCCTGAAGATCGAAGTGGTGGGCTATGGTGATATCCCCATCTCTTTAGGCGATTTACAGGGCAATTCCTTTGAGATCGTGGTGCGGAACTTAGAACCGCGTAACTTTGAACGGAAAACTAAACCGAAAATCATTTCCTCTCTCCCCTCTGTAAAATACATCCCCAACTACTTTGACGAACAGCGCTTTGGCAAAAATAACGCGGCTATCGGCAAGCAGCTGCTCAGAAAAGATTTTGCAGAAGCGATAACGCTGCTGAACCTGTCGCAGTGTAACGAATACCTGGCCTCGCGCCCCCATGATTTCATCGGCGCCTTGAAACTGCTGCCCCTCCGCCAGCTGCGGCTCTACCTTAATGCCTACCAAAGCTGGCTGTGGAATGAAACGCTGGCCCAGTATTTGCAAAAAGCAGGGACAGCAATTGGGGAAATACCCTATTCTCAGGGAAAATTTGTCTTCAGCCGGGAGAATTTCCCGGGATTAGAAATCCCAATTATTGGGTTTGGGACGGATTTGATGGATTTAGAACCAGGGCTGCGGGAGATTATCCACAAAATCATGGAGAAAGAGGATATCTCTTTTTCTGATTTCATCATCAAACAAATCCCCACACTGACCCTGGAAGGAGAGCGGAGGAAGGCATTGGTGGAAGTGCAGGATTTAAAGATTGATCCGCAGGAGGAAGACGAGCGGCATCCGGGAAAGAGAAAAGTAAAGCTGAGTTTCACCCTACCGAAGGGCAGCTATGCGACAATAGTGGTGAAAGGGATGTTTCTTGACTTTAAAATCCCATAGCAATTAGCGACTTACCGTAACACC
>JBBSWG010000021.1:17771-41513 GCA_038046425.1 Nanobdellota archaeon | reverse complement strand
AGGGGTAGTTTAACCTTCTCCATGCACTGTTTCATCCTGGTCAACCCCGGTCTGCAGAACGTGGCCCAGCAAGAACTCAAAGAATTGGTAAAGAGCAAAGCCACCATTTCCGGCCAGGCGCTGGAGTTCACTATTCCGGGAAAGGAAGAATTAATCAGGTTATGCGCCCGCGGCCAGTCTTTCCGCCGCCTGCTGGTTTTTATTGATAAATTCGCGGCCTTGGAAAGATTAGATGCTGATAAGGTCAGCTTTCCCTGGTCCGACTTCTTTCCGCTACAATTCTCATTTAAGATTGAAGTGGAAGGCGTACCAGGACAGGAAAATCGTTTCCAGATTGCCGGAGAAGTGGCGGGTAAACTGTTTTCCTGCTTTCAGAAGAATAAATTTACGCCTACACTCAACGTCAAGAAGCCCGACTATACGCTGATAGTCTATTTTACCGGGAAAGAGTACTGGGTCGGGTTAGATTGCTGTGAAGAGATTGATTCTCGTTCCTATCGCGTTTTCCCTCATCAGGCAACGTTTAAAGGTGACTTAGCATACTATTTCGTTCGCCAGTCGGGATTCAAGCCTAAAGAAAAGCTGCTGCTGGGCTTTGTCCGTGATGGCGGGTTAGCGATTGAAGCTGCTCTCTACGCTAATAAGCTGCCGGTGCGGGAAAGGGCCAAGATGCCATTACAGAGATTTCCTTCTATTGCCGCTGAGGCAGCACCACAAAAATTACCGCCAAAACAGAAAATGATATTATCCTAAATAATCAGTTTTGACCCTAATCGCCAGAATATTATTGCCGCCCAAAAAAATGGGAAAATTGCCTGGTTGGCGGGAGTGGTAAGGGCAGCAGGAGCAGGGGTGGGGGGAGTGGAGGTAACTGGAGTGGAAGTAGGGAGAGCAGGAGTACTGGATGCGGTTGAGTTTCATCGTTATGCCCTAGACGAATTAGACACCCGTTTCTCCCCGGAAGAATTTGACCGGATTATCATCCACCTCACCAAGAAAGATGAAGAGAAGATAAATGAGATGTTTTACCAGGGCAATTATGTGCTAAAGAAAGGGGGGCATTTATTTATTATTGGCCGAGGGGGGTTAGAGTTGCCCGTGCCGGAAAATTACCTGCTGGCGGAAATGCAGGAAATCCGGCGGGGAGATAGTGAGTATAAATGGTGGTTACTCCGGAAGAAAGCAAAGGGATAAGTAAAGTAATACTTCACTATTATGAAGCGGGGCGAGCACCAATTACCGAGCGCTACAAGCGAAGTTGACCTCGGTTGCGGAGGGGGTTGTCCCTTACGGGGAGGCGCCGCACTAAGGTAGAAGAAGCGGTGAGCGAGGCTGGTGCTCGCCCCGCTTCCGGTGAAGCGCCATCAGCATCTTCAAAACTCTGGCTTTTTTTCCGCAGGCGCTGCGTCCCCGTAGGGGGCAACCCCCCGCGACGCGCTGGTTCCTAAAACTCGTAGGAGTTTTGACTTTAGGATGCTGATGGCGCTTCAGGATAGTGAAGTATTACTAAGTAAAGCTAGATTTAAATACCTGCACTCTTTTTCCCCTTTATGACCAGCCAGCGGGAATTTAAAGCACGGATTCAGGATTTCTTTACCTTTAGCAAACAAGAGATTAACTGGCTGATTGTGGCTATCCTGATTACCGGGCTGATCTTCAGCTTCCGCGATTGGGGAGGAGAAGAATTTGATTTTGCCTTGGGGTTACGGAATTTTGCTTTAGTGTCAGTCATAGCCGCCGTAAGCTTCTTCTTCCGCCTCTCCTGCCAGAAGCTCTACGCCTTAAATGAAGGGTATAAAGCGGAGTTCCGGGCCTGGCCGTTAGGGTTTATCATTAGCTTGGTATTTGCTTTTGTTTCTTTTGGTCGCATCCCCCTAATCTTAATCGGCACGATGGTCAATGCCTTTATGGTCAAGCAGCGTCTGGGTGAATTTCGTTACGGCTTCTCCTATTGGCATAACGGCATCATTGCCTATTGGGGGATTTTAGGGAATTTGATCCTGGCGGGATTGCTTTCCATCGGCCTCTATTTCTCGCCGGAAAATTATTTTCTGGGTAAAGGCCTGGCCTTAAACTTAATAATGGCTTTTACCTCCCTCATTCCTTTGCCACAGCTGGATGGATTAAACATCTTTTATGCTTCCCGGAAGTTGTGGGTAGCGGCAATCATCATCACTTTGTTTGTCACCATTTTACTGCTCAGCAAGACGGCGACAGGTTTAATAATCGGCTGGGTTTTTGGATTGTTATATGCCTTAGTGTATATCTTGATCGGCTCTGAGAAATAAAATTCCCCAACTGCCCCACCACAAATAAAAATTAACCCGAATAAAAAATGACCCTAAAACTCCACGAAGATTGGGCGGAAGTGTTGGCGGTAGCGTTAGCCGTCATTGGCCTAATCTTCTCGGTAGCCTTGCGCAGCGCTTTATTTACCTATCTCACTGCTCTTTTAGCCGGCTTTCAGGCCGGACGAATTCTTTACCTGAAACATCTGAAAGAGCCGATCTTTCCCTTTGTGCTGATCATCATTGGTTTCCTGATGGGCTACCTGCTGGGCAGTTTCTGGGCCAACCGGGTACTGATAGTGATGCTCTTTACTGCTCTCTTCTGGCTCTCTTACAAACTGCACCAGAAAAGAATTATCACCACCTTTAAAAGTGAGCTGTTTATTAAGTAAAGTGAAGTAAAAGTTATCAAAAAGAAGGGGGAGGAGCACCACCTGTGCCAAGAAAATGTTCAAAAACCAAATCAAGACCGTACTTTTGTTAGGAGCACTTACCGGATTATTTCTCCTTTTGGGAGCGTGGTTAGGCGGCAAAAGCGGTCTGCTCATTGGCCTGGTTCTCGCGCTAGGCATGAACTTCTTTTCCTATTGGTTCTCTCACAAGATCGTCCTCTGGATGTATCGGGCCAAAGAAGCAGATAAGAAGCAGTATGCTCATCTCTATGTAATGATCGAAGATATTGCTCACCAAGCGGGGCTGCCGATGCCTAAAGTGTATATGGTGGAAACACCGCAAAGCAATGCTTTTGCTACGGGCAGAAATCCCCAGAATGCCGTCGTGGCCGTAACTACGGGAATCCTGCAAGTACTTAACGATAAAGAATTAAAAGGCGTACTGGCTCATGAACTAGGCCATGTCAAGAATCGTGATATTTTGATTTCCACCATAGCGGCGACGATTGCCGGCGTCATTTCGTATATAGCGATGATGGCCCGCTGGGCCGCTATTTTTGGCGGCGGAAGGGATGAAGAAGGCCGTGGTGGCATTATTGAGCTGTTATTGCTAGCGATTATTGCCCCGTTGATGGCGATGATCATCCAGTTGGCTATATCGAGAAGCCGGGAATATTTAGCGGATGAAACCGGAGCAAAATTGCTGAAAGATCCGGAATCGTTGGCTTCGGCTTTGGAAAAGATTGAGAAGAATGTTCATCGTCACCCCCTGCCGGCGGCGGGGACAACGGAAGCGACCGCTCATTTGTTTATTCATAATCCTTTTAAAGGCGGGGCCTTTCTGAGTATGTTTTCAACTCATCCGCCTACTGCCGAACGGGCAAAACGGTTGCGGACAATGAATTTGTAAAGAAAGAAAAATGGTCTCGACCACCACCTGGCTCATCATCGTGGCCGTCATTGTAGTGCTCTTCCTAATTTACCTCTACAACAGCCTGATCCGGCTGCGGATGCGCGTCAACAATGCCTGGTCACAGATTGACGTGCAGTTAAAGCGCAGGTACGATTTGATTCCCAACCTTATTGAAACTGTTAAAGGTTATATGAAACATGAGAAAACGGTGCTGGAAAACGTCACCAAAGCCCGGGCCAGCCTAGTCACGGGAACGATGGAAGATAAAGCGAAAGCTAGTAATCAAATCACGCAAGCGCTTAAGTCAATATTTGCTATAGCCGAAAGCTATCCCCAGCTGAAAGCCAATGAGAATTTTAAGCAGCTGCAGGAAGAGTTGTCGGGAACGGAATCAAAGATTGCCTATGCCCGGCAGTTCTATAATGACAGCGTGATGCAGTATAATGAAGCCTTACAAGTCTTTCCCAAGAATTTTTTTGCCAGGCTGTTTGGCTTTCAAGCGCGGGAGTTCTTTGAGACTAAGGGAAAGGAACGGGAAAATATTAAAGTGCAATTCTAAGGAAAAGTTTTTAATTGGTGGGCTTAACTAAAGGTTGGGCCTTACTCACTGCTAAGCCCTCATCATCACATGACCATCTACGACGAAATCAGCGTTAATCGGCGGAAAACAGGCCTGATTATAGTAATCTTTTTCTCCCTAATCATTTTCTTGGGGTATGCACTCGGCCTGCTCTATGGCAACGAATACTTTGGCCTGATTCTTGCTTTTTTCATCGGCCTGCTCTATTTCCTGTTCAGCTATTATGCCGGCACTTCCACTATCTTAGCGATGAGCAAGGCGAAAGAAGCTACTAAGCCGGAATATACGCATCTGATCAATACGGTGGAAGGACTGGCAATAGCAGCAGGATTACCGAAGCCGCCAAAAGTGTATGTGATTGAGGATAGTGCGCTTAATGCCTTCGCTACCGGTAGATCGGCGGAGCATGCCGCCATTACCGTCACTACCGGTCTCTTAAAGAAGATGAATAAGCTGGAGCTGGAAGGCGTGCTGGCTCATGAGCTGTCGCACATCAAGAACTACGATATTAGGGTGATGATGCTGGCGGCCGTCATGGTGGGCCTAGTGGTATTGCTCTCCGACTTTTTCCTGCGCAGCTTTTTATGGGGTGGAAAGCAGGGGAAGAAAGAAGGGAATGCCGGCTCGGTGTTGTTTATTTTGGTGGGGATAGTGTTAGCAGTTCTTGCTCCACTTGTTGGCGAGTTAATGCGCCTGGCAATTTCCAGGAAACGGGAATTTTTAGCGGATGCTTCGGGAGCCTTGTTGACGAGGTATCCCAAGGGATTAGCGGATGCGCTGCGGAAAATAAAAGGCGATCCCGATCCGCTCGTCGATAGTGCAAACAAAGCAACTGCTTCTTTATTCATCTCTATTCCTTTTCGGCGGGACCATCCCAGCTGGCTGCAGAGCCTGTTCAGCACGCATCCGGCGCTGGAAGAAAGGATCAAAAGGTTGGAGGGGATGTGACTGTGGAGATGGCAAAATTCAGGCCCATTATGAGGGTGATAACAGCCTGCTTATTATTCCAGGGTATACGTTTGACAGAGGAAAAGTGATCTGGTATGCAGCTGATCAACAACCGCCGCCAAAGATAGATTTTTGTGAATTTGTCTACGCCCTGATCTTTGCCCTGAGCCACCAGTACAACTTCTCGAATTGATTTTTGATAATAGAGAGCCACGACCTGAGGAATACGGTTTAATTGGTTTTGATGAGATCAGAGCCGGCAGGGAATATTTATCAGGAGTACGTTTTAGATTTGAGGATTTGGGAGAACCGGGCGGTATTGATGATTTTCTTAGACATTTGAGTGTTGAATTAAATCCCTTTCACCAGCTCCAACCCCTTCCGTAAGAATTCTTTACGCTCCGGAATCGCGATTGGCGATCCTCCTCCATGCCAGGTCAATCTCGGCCGCATCTGAATCGGAAATAAACGCTCGTTAATGTCATCAAACACGACTGCTGATCCTTGCACCGGCGGAAGGACGTTCAATTCCTGATCCAGCCCCTGCCGCATATAGCTCTGCGTTAACTGCCCTAGGGCATCCACGTCCATCTTGGCCGTAACCCGATGCGCGAGAACAACGTCGGACTGGGTAATCACATCAGTATGAATCTTCCCTGGCTGTTGTGAAGCTAAGATCAAGGAAATTCCCGGCTGGCGGCCTTCGCGCAGGATGGTGATTAAAGCGTCGGTAGCAGCAGTCTTGCCTTCTTTTGGCAATAATTCATGCCCCTCGTCCAGCGCCAACCACACCAACGGCTCTTCCAACTTCTCCCCTTTCTTATGCGTAAAATAATGCATGGCTGCATCAATCGTCTTGAACTCTTCCGTTTTTCGGGCCAGCAGGCGCTGGTTAAACAGAATCCTGCTGATCAAGCCAACTACTAACGCTTTGATGTTCCAGCCATTAGGCATCGTCGCATAGGGACTCAGGTCAAGCACGGTAACCTGCCCGCCAATCAGCAGATCCTTCAACGGCGTGCCTTGCTGAGAAAATATACCCCAGCCTTTCGCCCGCTCCAATTGATTAACAACTAAGTGCATAGCTGTCGGATCGCTTTCGGTATCTTCTTTTACCGCCCTGATGAGAGTATTCAAGTCGTAGCTGAAACCTTTTTTGTTTAATTCTTGCACCACACGCGAAAGCAGTACGCCCTCAGCGGAATTAAGATTGAACTCAAATGACAAACACCAGTCTTCCGGGCTGACATCTCGTGGCTGGATGAAGAACGGATAGTCAGTAGGAATGCCTTCCTCCTTTAAGCGGAGGAAAAAGCCGCCTGGCGTATAGATTTTCACGTCTAACGGCTTAGGCTCAAAACCCCAGTCCTGCAACAAGTTAGCGTCCTGAAAATTAGGGTATTTCATCGTCCAGAAGACGCCCATGGTATCGAGCAGGATGATGGAAAGGTTTTGTTTGATTTCTAAGGGAAGATCAGCCAGGCCTTCGGCGATGGTGCCCATGCTGTAGGACTTCCCGCCGCCCCTTTTGCCAACGATAAAAACCACGTGCGATCCAGCCACATCCAGGTAAACTGGATTAGCCAGAGAAGTCGTCTGCCCCATTTTCACATACTGCTTGCCAATGAAGATCGTACCATCTTTCCCGTACTTGTCCAAATCTTTTTTAGTCCGGCCCAGGACGACGTCAAAGGTCATAATTCAGAAGGAAAGGGGAAGAGGATAAAAAGGTTTGGGGTAAGCGCATCTCGACGGTGCTCTCTCCCGTTCCCACGCCCGCGAATTTTGCGTAGAAAAATTCGCTACAACTTATCTTCCGTCAGCACAATCACTTTCGTCGGCTCCCGCAGGCGGGATCCCGTGGCTATCAAGTAGCTAATGCCTGCTTTCTCTACCACTTTAACCATCTCGCCGTCTACAATCCCATCTAAAGCCAGGGCATAGACGCCTCCTTCCAAGCTTTTAATGGTTGAAGCCAACTCGCTCAACGGCACTTTACCCAGCACATTCAGTTTCTGGTCAAACAGACAGGCTCCTCTCGTACCAAACAAGTCTTCCATCGTCTGCTTAAGAATACGCTTCTCCTCCGGATTCAGCTTACCATCGGCTCGGGGAGCTACTGCCGGCCGTGCTACCGGCGTCGCCATCGCCGGCTGGGCTATCGCCACCGGTTTTTGAAACTGTGGTTTCGCTAACTCTACTCTTTGCTCAGTCCTCATCTCTGGTCGGCGCATCATTGGCTGACGCTCAAACATCCGCTTCGGTTCAGGTTCTTCTT
Organism: Nanobdellota archaeon; assembly: GCA_038046425.1. Classification (GTDB taxonomy): domain Archaea; phylum Nanobdellota; class Nanobdellia; order Woesearchaeales; family GW2011-AR9; genus JAHFRS01. The sequence goes on along the minus strand of JBBSWG010000021.1, from coordinate 34,114 downwards.
TAAGCGCGCCTTGTTCATCAATACCGAGATCAAGCTTAGCTTGCTCCGCAGTAATCCGCCCGCGCAAGGCTTTATGGATTTCCTTCTTGGTAAGCTCTTCCACTTCTTTGCCATCTGGAGCTTTACAGACAAAATCAACTTCTGCCGTCGCCAGCATCGCCCGGGTAATCAGATCACCACCACGATCACCATCCACGAATAGCGTGACTGTTTTCCGTTTCGTCAACTCTCGAACAGTTTGAGGAACTGACGTTCCATTAAGGCAAATCACGTTCTTAAACCCCTGTTTCAGCATGTTCAGAACGTCTGCTCGGCCTTCTACGACAACGATTTCCTCACTTTCCTCGATGGACGGACCGGCAGCTAGTCGTTCCCGGCCGTACTCGGTCACTTCCAGCATCCGGACGGATTGTGCCACTTCATCCGCCAATTCCTGGGAATCCGGCATCGTCGTCTCGGTCAACGTCCGTAACAGGCTTTTTGCCCGTTCGATGACAAATTGTCGTTTACTAACACGAACATCTTCAATCTTGCCCACTTCTACTTTTGCTGTACAAGGACCAATACGTTGTATTACTTCCAGAGCAGCTGCTACTATCGCCGTCTCTGTTTTATCCAGAGAACTGGGAATAATAATCTCTCCACTGGTTCGACCTGAACTCGTATTTAGGTTTACTTCAATCCGGCCGATCCGGCCAGAGCGTTGAAGTTCCCGAAGCTCTAATTCAGAACCAAGCAGGCCTTCCGTCTGGCCAAAAACTGCGCCAATCACGTCTGGCCTATCTACAACACCATCAATAACAATGCTGGAATGAACAATATATTTAGCTGCTACGGGACTTATCTTGGCCATAATAACCTCCAGAAAGAGTGCCTTCTCCGCTCCAATTATCGCTTAACTTGGCTTTACCCTGGGCTTACTCCTTGCCGGCAGCGCTTTCTCCGGCAGTGAATAAATGAAGCATGATCTCACTCTTTCGATTGTGTACTATTTCAAATTTCAATCGTTCTCACTATTTTTATTTAATTGTTTTTAGCTTGAAAAATAGAACCAACTAACTCCCCCCCTCATAAGGAAATGGTGAACGTGATTCTATTCTTTCCTGTTCATAATGTATGAACATGAGGCCCGCATCACTAACCCCTGAGTTCATGGCTTGGCGCTTGCCGTAAGCTCCGCCAGGTACTCTCGGAGCGGGCTTTTTTGTCAGTATCGCTTCTAGTATATAAATTCTTCGGTTTTAATTAATTATTATATAGAAAATAAATCATTTAATCTTTTCTCTACAATATCGAACTATTTCTCCCAGAGATCTAGCCCGGTCAAGCTCACGAACGAGACGTTCTCGGGGGACATATCCAGGAACGAGCGAACTTTGGACCAGTTCCCGTAACCGTGATTCTAGGAGATCCCGTTTTTCTTGCAAAAGTGGCGTTTCCCGAACTAATTGCTCTATATCAGAAGCTGAGAAATACGTTACTGCTTCTAAGCCAGCTCCTTCTACGCGAGAAGCATATCGTTGTTCCAAATAATCGTAGAGAATTTGACGATTCCGATCGGTCTGCTGAGGCCTCTTTCTATCAGGATTATAGACTTCCACCTGGCCAAAGCTTCTAATGCTCGCCAACCCGTATTTTGAACCAAGCCTGGAAGACATTCCAGCGGGAGAAAAGCAAGGTATTATAAGCTTTTTGCCTTCTTGGAATACTTCACTATTATGAAGCGGCGGGCTGGCTTGGCAAAAAGGGCGAGGCGAGACCCCGCTATTTGTAAAAAGAGGGTCAGTAGGTGCTCCATTAGGAGAAAGTAAAGCGAATATTCGACGAAGAAAGATTTGCTTGGAGCACTCGCCTCGCCGCAGACTTGCCAGAGCTCGCCTCTGGCTCGCTCACGTACCCGCCCTCTGCTTCAGGTTAGTGAAGTATTACGCCTTCTCGCCATCTAAATACTACCCTACAATAAACCTTATAAAGCCGCCCTGCTACGAACCAACTTAGAGTGCTCTAAAATATATACTATGAAAGCCGTCCTAGCCGAACTACGCTATTTTAAGGAAAGTATCAGTATCATCTCCGAGTTAGTCAGCGAAGTCAAATTTAAGGCCACTACCCAAGGTCTGGAATTGGTGGCGATGGATCCGGCTAACGTTTCCATGGTCATCTTCAAGCTGTTAAGCAGCTGTTTCACCCAGTACCAGGTGCAGGAGACGGAAGAATTGGCTATTAATCTGAATAACTTAAAGCAGATCTTACGACGGGCTAGCGGTGATGACCTGCTTTCCCTGGAAACGACCGAGGATAACAAACTTAAGATCATCTTAAAAGGTGCGACCACGCGTTCGTTCTCCATTCCCCTGCTGGAGCTGGAAGAGAAAGAACAGAAAGTTCCTGAACTGCAGTTTCCCATTGCCATTGAGACGGATTCTGAGCTGTTAAGTGAATCGGTGGAAGATGTCAGCGTAGTTGCCGAATCAGTTACGCTGCTGGGCGAGAAGGGCCAGCTTTCGGTCAAAGCGGAAGGAGATTTATCAAAAGCTTTTATTGAAGTCAAGCCGGACGATCGTACCAGCATTAAAACCGCTTCCTCGGACAAATTCAAGGCGAAATATTCTTTGGAATACCTGAAAAAGATGATTCAGGGCGGGAAGTTAGCTGATCGGGTCTCTTTACATTTCAATTCCGATTACCCCCTGAAGCTGGAATATAAGGTGGTGGACCGGCTGGTGTTAAGTTTCATTCTGGCGCCGCGGGTGGATAATGACTAAGGCGAAGGGAGATGGAATATTTTAAAATAACTGGTTTAAATTTGAATAGGGACTTAGGTCACGAATGGCGAAGGCTAGATAGGATTTTACATGAGCAGGGAGCCACGAAGGTGGTGGGTAATCCTGAGGAAAGATTTGATTTTGCAAGCGATGATCTTAGTACAAAAATGCTTTCCTACGTGATTCATGATGTGATCATTGTAGCCTACGCCTCGCCTAATCCATTTTATGCTGGTGTCGTTCCTAGTGTACGAGGAGACTTAGAGATTAATGCTCAGTCTGCTTCCCGCCAGGAATTGGGAGAACTGATAGAGAAATTAAAAGAATCTTTTCCAGTCTTTAGAGAGAGCCCGATTGAAGCTTTATCTAAGCCATAAATTATTTTGGAGGGGGATGAATAATGAACCAAGAAGATAAGTACTTACTAAGGAACTTACTAGGTTTAGTTGGTGGTTTAGGAATAATTGGCTTTGCTGCCGCTACTGCTGGAAACAGCTCTGCTCAGCAGGAAAAGTCACGATATGCTCAAGTACAATTTGTTGCTCGATACGTGATTGTACCAAGGGCCTTAACTAAGCAGGAGGCGGGACACTTTCACTATACCCTAACAGCTCGTTTGCCATCCTGTCAGGCTGAATTTGATGATACCACCGGGAGTGGAAGAGCAACTTTAAGATTACCAGGAACGTGCCCGGAGAATGTTTCTTTGGAAGGAATCGCTTCCTCGCATGGAAAGGGCTGTGATCCTGTGGCTTATGGAATGGGTAAAGAGTATGGATCGTATCCAGAGAAGGCTCTCGTTGTTAAAACTTCTACTTCCAGAGATACTGCTCCAGCAACAACAGCCTACATTAACTGTTATTATTAACTGTTATTTTTAATCAATAGGTTTTTACAGGCCGCCAATAGCTTCCAGAATTCTTCTATGGCCCCTCACTGCGGTTCGCTCAAGACCGGTGGAAAACTTATTATAGTTTAATTGTTTTTCCCAGTGATGTGAGTATAAACATGACCTTAGACCTGATTTTATTCCATAATCATGGAAATTGTGATGTGCCTGCATCTATTCTTACCCGGGAAGAATCATCGTTGCTGGATAAAAAAGGGCATTTTCCAGAAAAAATGAGGTTTCGATGGATTGATCTCTACGATTTTCCTGGAATTTTTTATGATCAAAAAGAGGTGTCGTATTTTGGCTATGCGGTTCCCCGCTATGTGCAAACATTATTCCGACACCCTATAGGGTGGCATATCGGGACCTGGTTTCATGATAATAAAAAGGAAAGAGATTCTATTCAGCAACTACAACAAGACCTAGAAGAATTTCCATTTGATTTCTTTTATGATTCTCTTTTTCAATTACGAAACGTTTCTGTTATCTACAATCCTCGGCTGAAAACAAGAGCCCAGGCTTTGCCGGAAAGAGAAAACCAACCTCGAAAGATAGAGTTTGGATTAGGCTCTGCACGATACCTCACCGAACTTGACTATATAGCTTGTACCCTGCTCCATGAATTGTACCATCAGATAGAATTCGGGCATCGTAAAATGATTACGGGGTTGTTTCAGGATCACTCACGATGGAAGATAGAAAGAGTCGCTCATGACAACCGTCATTTAAACTGGTCTGATGGGAATAATGAGATTAGCGAAGAACTTGCTGAGATCCTCGCTGCTTTAACCCTAGTAAGACACCCAGAAATTAAGGAGAAAATTAAACCCTATCATCAACCACTTCTCGATCAAATGAGGGGGCAACTCTCTTTATTCCCGGAAAAAAGAACCTGGTACTCACGTCCTCACTTTATACCATTTCCTCAACAACTGCATGCCTAACAGGAAAAAGAATAGCGTTAGTGCAAAAGTGCAGGCACCGCCTCGCTTCTCGTATGTTTTTCTCGAATGCAGCATCCCTATCGAAACATTTAAAAGTGCGCTCCTGCTTAGCCCGGCTTACCGATGCGCCTGACCAGAAAAAAAGTCGAGGAAATCATCAAAAACTTGCTCAGTGAAGAAGGCTTGCCGCTGGTGAAAGAGCTCTATGACCGGCAGAATATCTCTGAATTTGAGCTGGCGAGCAAGACGAAGAAAGACATTAAAGTAATTCGCCGCCTGTTGTATATGCTCTACAACCACAACCTCGTCTATTTTAGCCGCAAAAAAGATAAAGAGAAAGGCTGGTACATTTACTATTGGACGCTCTCCCCCGAAAATATCCGTTTCCTGTACTATAAGAAAAAGAGGGAAGAGCTGGCACAGGGGCAGGAGCAGCTGGCGCGCGAGCGGAAAGAACTCTTTTTTACCTGTCCTAAACGCTGTGTCCGCCTGACCTTTGACCACGCTATGGACTTTGAGTTCCACTGTCCGGAATGCGGCGAGCTGACCCAGCAGGACAGCACCTTAGATAAAATAAGCCAGTTAAAGCAGCAGATTGCCGATTTACAGGAGGAATTGCGGGAGGAAGAGCGGGAAAGCAAGAGTCGGGCCAGAAGAAAACAGCGGCCGGTAAAAGCAGCTAAAAAGGTAAAAAAGCGTTAAGAGAACTTCACTTTGACGGGCGCTGGGATTTTGACTTAACGCCGCCGTTTCAAAGCCCGTTCAATTATCACTTCCTCTTTAAGGACTTTGGCGGTCAATTTCTGGATGTTGGCTTCCATGGACGCTACTCTTCGTTCCAGGAGGATTAATACCCGCAGGCTGTAGACGATCGCCGCCAGTGTTCCGATGATAATCGCCAAAATAACTTCCGCTAGTTCTAAGGCAGGCATGCCGGATGCACCTCTTTTTATTGATTATTTAACTTTAGTATTATAATCCCTCTATTTCTACCGTAGTTTTGCCGAGTTTATAAACATTTCCCCAAAGGTTTATAAAACTCTCCCTTTCCTACTGGAGCATGGAAGCCTACGAACAATTGCTGGAAAAGGCAGAACAGGAGCTGCCAGAGCATGCCGCTGCGGGAGAACGCTTTAGCATCGAGAAGGTCCGTGGACATCAGGAAGGGAACAAGACCATCCTGATAAATCTGAAGAAAATTGCCAAAGATCTGCATCGGGATGAAAATCATCTGTTGAAATATTTACTGCGGGAGCTGGCCACACCCGGCCAGTATATAGGTGAGCGGGCCATTTTCGGAACAAAAGTGGCCGCTTCCGCCATCAACAAAAAAATCCAGAAATATGCCAGTGAGTTTGTCTACTGCTCGGAATGTGGCAAGCCGGACACGCAGCTTAGCGAAGAGAAGGATATCATGTATCTTCGTTGCCTCGCCTGCGGGATAAAAAAGCCGGTCAAGAGAGTCTAGGAATGAACAATGAAATTTGTTGTCGCTCAAAAAAATGGTCCGCAGGGCCTGCTGTTGATTGTGACGGATCAGGAGATTCTTGGCCAGAAGTTCGAAGAAGGGAAGCGGCAGTTGGATTTGAGTCCGGCGTTCTACCAAGGAAAAGCGATGAGCAGAGAAGAAGTGAAAAAACTATTGAGTCAGGCGCAGCACCTGCATCTGACCGGAACGCGAGCGGTCGCCTTGGCGCTGGAAGAAGATCTTATCTGTAGCAAGAATATCCTCTGGATTCAAGGCGTCCCGCATGTGGAAGTGGTGATGGGGTAGCTTCCATACCCCTCGTACAACACGAGTGGAATTCTGACATTTCAAAACTTTTCTCCCAAATACTTAATGATCTCACCACTCTCGCCAATATATTTCTCCCCGATCTTCAGCACCGGGACCGTCAGCACACCACTTTTCTCAGCCAGTTTTTTCCGTAGGACATCTGTCCGGCTCGGGGAAACGTTAACCGCAGCATACTTAACCTTTTTCTCTTCAAGTTTTTCCCGTACTTTCCGGCAATAGCCGCAGCCAGGAAGCTGGAATAAGGTAATTTCAGCAATGATGGTCATGCTATTGCTTTCCCTCCAGATAATCCTTACCTAAACTTTATCCTACTTAAACTATCTCTAAACTCTCTCTTCGGTATATATTTTAGCATCCCGAGCATTAAAAAAAGTCTTGCAGAACTTGGCTACTGTTTTTGGATCATATCTCTGGCAGCTGAAGACGTCAATAAAAGCCCTCTGGCCATGCTCATCAAAATGAGCGGTTACGGTAGAAGTTTCAATGAACTGCATCACGCTATAGCCCCGCAGCTGGCCGTGGCCGAAGCGCTTGATCTCTGCTGGTCCGACGCGGCGCATCTTCAAGACTTTCGTCAATTGTTTGACGAAGCGCTGCAATATCTTGGGGTCGCGGACTAAGACCGGCTCGCAGCCATGCAGATCAATGCTGGCGGAACGGCCCCACCACCAAGATTCCGAGTTCATGTTGAGCACTAAAAGCACCCATTCTATTTAAAGTTTTTGGATTAAGTTTAAATAAACCATCCGTTATCTCATTGGTCAATGGGAAAAATAGGGCTGCCGGAAGAGTTGCCGGAAATCATTGAACAAATCGCGGCTCTTTCCCAGAGGGAACGGACTTTTATTGAGGATTTGCCGGACCATTTCCGGCGGATGGTGCTGCATCTTGGCAGCCTGCGGAAACTTCTCGGCTTGCTGCGGAAATCTATCCGGGACTGGCAGTGGCAGGACCAAGAAGAAATGGTTAAGCTGCTGCAACGCCTGCAGAAAGAAGTCGATCCGGAAAAGGGCCTGATCACTGATTTTGTCTATGCTTATACTTCCTTTGCCCCGCTGCAACGGCTGGATCGGCAAAAGCTGGAAGAGGAAGAGAAGATTACCTTTCGTTTTTATGATGATCTTGCTCATGTACTGGAAAGGTCTCCCCATCACCCCCAAACAGCAGCCAAGCTACGAAAGATACAGGAACAGCTGGCGGGGGCGATGCGGAAAGAGAAGATTGCCATTTCTGTTTCGGCCCATTTAGCTTCCTTGTTAGAGAAATTTCATGAAACATTAGAGGTCTGGAAAGAGAAACTCAAAGAAGAGAAAAGCGTATTGCAGACAATCCAGGAACAGTTGGTGGGGCCACTTCTTGCTGCCCAGCTGCCCTTGCTGCGGGAATGCGCTGAGAAACTGCAAGGACACCTGCGTTATAGGCGGGAACTGCAGGTTCACTTTAACGAGAAATTTTACAAGCCTTTCCGTAAATTCCTGACGGAAGAATTTAAGATTAAAGACCGCCTCACGCTCATCTTAGAAGGAAGAAGGCGCTGGTATCCTTTATACCGCCAGCCCCAAATCACCCGCCAGGATTTTATGCTTGATTATTATACTTTTACTTCTCCTGATGATGTTTTAGAATATATTATGACCTTGGAAGAACTGGGGCCGGGATATGTCGCGCTGGACTTGCAGCAATTCCTGCGTCGGAACCGGAAGAGGTTACTGGAACGGATTAGAGTACAACAGGCAACATCTACTCAAAAAGTAGCAGCTTTAGGAAAAGATTCTCTCACGGGCTTGTACACGCGTGGGACTATCGACCAACGGTTAGCTGAGCTGATAGAACTGGAAAAAAGAATTAAGATGCCTTTCTCCCTGCTGATGATCGACGTTGATTATTTTAAGAAAATTAATGACACTTATGGCCATCCTGCAGGTGATAGGGTGCTGCAAAAAGTTGCCCAGGCCTTGGAAGAAGTGCAGCGGAAAGCTGATTTTCTGGGTCGTTATGGCGGAGAAGAGTTTTTAGTGCTTCTTCCCCATACGAATAAAGAGCAGGCTGCTGCGGCTGCAGAACGATTCCGGGAGAATGTAAGCCGGCGAAATAAGGAGCCGGTAAATCCGATAACGCAGGGCCCGATCACGGTAAGCATCGGCTTGGCCACGTTTCCTGATGACGGCACTTCTTCCCAAGAGCTGATCGATGCTGCTGATAAAGCGCTCTACCAGGCCAAGGGTCGGGGAAGGAATGTAGTGGTGGCAGCATAAGTATATTTTTATTCTTCAGTAATCCCCAATAATTTCATCAATTTATACTGAAGAAATCCTATTCCCCAGCAGATAAAACTGATGACGGGTAAGTTCCAGATCTAGCTGATGCTGCCCGACAAGCTCATGTCCTCTTCGATAGAGGGCTTTAAGTCGTTCATCGTCCTTTAACTGGCGTAGAACAGCGGTGGAAGGATCGTGTTTGTTTGGTGAAAGCAGGAAATATTGTCTTTTTGGTTGATATTGGGCAGAGATATGGTAATGCGGCTGTTCTACCCCTTTCTCGGCAAAGAGGGCATCGATCCCTTTCACTACCTGCCGCAGTTCTTGGTAGGCGGGGGGAGTGATGTTGATGTCACCAGAAGTTTGCGTACTCATTTTTTTTTAGTCTCCGGTCATTTTTATCTTTATTTACCTAACTCCAGCGCCCGGAGAATGATTTTTTCTCAAATAAAGCGACGTACTCTCCCAGAGTTTGTGGTTGCGGGGATGGAATTTTCATGGTTGTTTTTAATTTATTGCACGACTGATTTTAGGTTCATATTTAATTATTGTGTTTTAAGAATCTTGTCGGCAGTTGACATCTTTTTATTTAGGCATTTCCTTATCCAAAAGAAGTTTTGCCGAATAACAGGTCCGTTGTAATTGTTCATATTCATCCCTGGTAAAAGCATTTCTTCTAGCAACGAAGTAATCGGAAATAGATGACATCGCAGTTATTAAAGAACCTCTTTCAATAGTGGAAGGATGAACAACTCCTTCTTTTTCCAATTTCTGTAATAGTTCTACACCCTTGGAATAAAGCAGGGCAACGGAATAGGCTACAGTTCCAAAATGAAGATCAGCGCCTTGGGGAGGAACAGGAAACTTACCCAGCATACCTAAATGAAATTCTTTCTGAGCTGCCTTGTCCTTAAGGTCATTAAAAAAATCCTGGGCTCGTAAGAATTGTTCTAGATTCATGGTGCTAGCTATTTTATCCCACTCTTATCTTTATTTAACTTTTGGTCAGTTTTATCTACACCGCCTATAAAGTTGAAGTGGGCGTCTCATGGTTTATTAATCACTTTTTATTTTTACTTGGTTCCCTTCCACTCCTTCTCAAACAGCGAGCTGAAGTATTCCACGAACTGTGGTGCTTCCACCCAGACGGCACAATCGTAATTCTTATGCACTTTAGTATCGTCTGTCAAGAACAGCAGCAGCTCTTTGTTGTCCACTAAGACAAAACGGGCATTCTCCTTATACTGCTTAACTTTAGCAAACTTGCCCCATTCGGCGTGCATATCGCTGCCCGGAGCGGCCGGTAAGCCTACCCGTACTTCCACGCCCGATTTAGCCGCTCTTCGTAAGAAGCCGCCTAAGACGTCCAGCTTGCGGTCAGCCGATTCCTTGCTGTTCATCGCTAACACCAGGCTTTTCTTGGCATTCTTGATCATATACACCAAATGCTCATGGGCCCTTTCCTGGCCGCGGAAAGCACCGGATTTATCGGTAGGATCAATCAGTTTCACGCCTTCAGTATGCAGGGTATTCAGTTGCTCTAAGACCTCGCTGCCTTTCAGGTTGGTTAAGATCTTGTTCTGCTCTTCAGCATCCAAAAGAACCCGTTTCTTGACCCGCTCAACTACTTCCGGAGGGGGAATAGCGAGATACTTGATGGGCTTGCCCACTTTCATCACAATAAAGCCTTTCTTTTCCAGGCTTTCCAGCACGTCATAAGCCCGGCTTCGGGGCACGCCAGAAATGTCCGCTAGCTCACCGGCAGTAGAAACGCCCCGGGCGAGTAAAGCCGCCCATAATTTAGATTCATAGCTATTTAAGCCAAATTCTTTCAGCCGATTCAACAGTTCCTTCTGAATTATCATTTTCTTTCCTCCTAACACCCACCAGAACCTCTTGACGAGACCTTGGAACCACCACGAATACACCGTTTTGGTAGCTAAAAGGGGCACTTATTTATAAGCTTTTCGGTGGTTTTAGTACTTAAGGGTGGTGGGGGTAGCTGGGATAGAGGGGGGATCTTGACCTAAAATTCAACTCAGAAAAACAATCCCCGATTAAGCTTTCTGCCTAGTCAACCGTAAACAATTTGTTATCTTTTACATTAAACAACCCAATTCTTGCCCCTGCATCTAACCAACCATGAGCATAATTTAAGGCGGCAAAGGCTAATACGGCGTCCTCTTTCTTCTCCAGAAAGTAATGGGCATCATCAAAATAGCGCTGAGCCAGGTCCAGGAAGTCCGCCGCCTGAGCCAGGCGGGAAGAGTCCAGATGCTGCTTAGCCTGCTCCAGGGCTTTTGCAGTGACAGAAAAATACTTTTCCAGTTTTTCAGGAGTGATGGTATGGTTGGTCATCATTTATTTCCTCCCTAAAAATAAGGAACTCCAAAAATATGGAAATAACAAAACTATACAAATCTCGTCCTGAAACTTAACCCCTCCTCAAAACCAAATAATTTTGGTAAAGCCCTCGTCTCTCCACTGAAAAATTTTCCCGCGGGAAAATTTTTCTACTTCTTCTTTCCTACCGCGGGCCTTCTGACGGTAATCGGCAGCACCCCTTCCTTAAGCTCTTTCAGGGCAATCTCAATGGGATCATATTTTACTTTCTCCAGCTCTTCGGCCGATAATTTAACCAGAAACGGCGCTCCCATCGATAGCTGTAAAGCCCGGGAACCGATCATCCGGGCAATTTCATATTTAGTGTAATCGGTAATCTCTTCCGGCTCGGTGCTGTATCTTTTCATGATTTAAGATTTAACAAAACTGTTCAGGATCTTCCGTAGATATTTTGCCTTCTCCACCGCCAGGTCTACCATCTGGGCAATATCTTCGATAGTGAGCGGCACGTCCCCCCCCTTCTGCAGGGCGGAAATCGTTCCCTTCTCATCGGAACTGATCGTGAGGCGGGCCTCATAGGCCTGCTCTTCCTGCTGGTTAGGATCAACTAGAAAGCGGGAACCAATCTTATAGATGGTTACGGGTAAAGGCTCTTTGATGATCGGTAAGTGTTCAGCGGTTTTCTTCTTATAATCAATGGCACCGGTTTTCGGATCAACGACGGGAAAACGAGCCGAGCGTAACGCCGCTAAAGCAGCTAAGCCCGCCGCATCAAACAGATTTCCGTCATCGTTGATGGTAACGAGATCAATCATCACGAACCAGGCTTTCTCGCCGGGCGTGATGCACAATTTCTTCATGTCGATGGCTTTGGCTTCCCGGATTCCCCGATCCGTGACCCGCGCTAACTCGACGGCTTTAATGCCCGGCGGACCAGTCTCATATTCCGGGCTGGATAAAGGAAGCAGTTCCACGTTGACCATAATACCTCCTTCATCCGGCGTATCATTATAGGGCTTTTCAATCGCTACTTTAACTCCTGCCAGAACGACCGTCTCGCCGATCTGTACTCTGGCGGAACCTTCGGCTGTCCAGGAAATGGTGGTTTCAATGGCGATCGGCTGCCGATACTCATCTAAAGCCCGGCCATCTAACCGTTGGTTCTGTTCCGCTAATTGGGTGATGGTTTCGTTGTTGGTGATCATTTTTTTAAATGGGTGTTTCCTATTACTACTGGATAAACTTTTCCAGCAACGCTTTCCGCTGCAACTCATACACTTTATCGGTCGCTTTCTTTGCCAACTCCAGCGCTTTCAGCAGGTCTTGCTTAGAGATTTCGCCATCCATCTGCAGCAGCGTGACTTCTTTGGTGTTATGGGTCATGGCTACAGGAATGTCCGAGACGACGCCCGGATAAGCTTCTTCATTATAATTTAAGTCCGCTACGACCGTTCCATCTACCTGTCCTACTGCTACGGAACTGACGATATCTTTCATCGGGATGCCGGCATCGGCTAAAGCTATCGCCGCAGCCGAGATGGCCGCACATCTCGTTCCAGCGTCCGTCTGCGGCAAGTCAACAAAAACATCGACCACGGCATTGGGAAACGCTGATAAGTCAATGACCGGATTTAACGCGGAGGCCATCACCATCGAAATTTCCTGTGCTCTTCGGTTCTGTCCCGGCCGGATTCTCTCCCCGGAACCAGAAAAAGGCATCATGCTGTAATGGCAGCGCAATATACCGGTTTTAGGATCCTGTAAGTATTTTGGGAATAGTTCTCGTGGCCCATAAACCGCAGCATACGCTACGGTGTTCCCGATCTTAAAATAGGCGGAGCCATCAGCATTAGGAATAACCCCGGCTTTTGCTTCCATGGGGCGAAGCTCGTCAATGGCCCGCCCGTCTAACCGTTTGGTGTAGGTCATGGTTTTTCTCTTTTATGTTGTTCTAAAAACGCCTGGACGCGCTCGGTCAGGCCTTCCTGATGCGATCGTTCTTCAATCATTTTAACGGCTCTCTCGGCTAGGAATTCTCCTTCGGCCGTACCCTTAATCCAGATGAAGCCATTCTGCCCTACCGTAATCTCACAGCCAGTCTGCTGCTTAATCAGCGAGATCATGCTGCCCTGCTTGCCAATCACCCGCGGCACTTTCTGCGAGTTGATGCGCATGATCCGGCCACCCTGAATTTTATGCATCCCTGGTTCGCGCATGCTTAGGTCAATCAGGTTTTGGGAGGTAACCTGGATAATCATAGCAACAATATAATCGCCGATGGCAATGAGCCGGCTTAAATCTTCTTCCTTCTTGATGAAGCGGCTGGTGGCATCTTTCACGTTGAGGACAGCTGAATATGCGGTTCCGGTATCCACCCGCCAGCCACTCATCATGATGTCAATCACTGTACCGATGATTTTATCTCCTGAAGTAGGGACATAAGGGCCGGTTAACGGGGTAATCTTAACCACCCGCCCGGAAAGCCAGGCCAAGCCCAGCACTTTAGAGTAGATTTTATCGCCCTCGCGGTAAGCATTCTCCCCAGGCAAGAAATCCATTCCTTCCACTAAGGCATCTCCCGGAATGACAATCTCACGTTCCTTGATTAATAATTCACTCATGTTTAATTATCCGCGTCAGAGTTGATAGGTGATGAAAGCGCGGATCGGGCTTCTTTCTCTCACTCTTCGGGCTAGATAAGGGGGTTATTTAAAAGGTTTTCTGTAGAGAATTTTGAAAAACCTCCCTCCGGTCGGTTTTTGCAAAATTCTCTAGCGTGGGGAATAGGGGGACGTAAAGGAACGCAACTGATTAATGGCAGCGGTTTTAGCCGGGCCCCCTACCCCTCAAGGGAGGGTTTTGATTCAACGTTGACATTGACGTATTTCACATCGATGAGTACAGGTCATTCAAAACCCTCCATTCAAAACCTTCTTTACTCTTTCACCACCACACTCCCATGCGTCAACGCATTCAATTTCTCAATGAATTCCACCTTGAGGCCAGCGGGAATTTCCACGGTTGCCGTCCAGCTGCCATCAGCATTCCAGTTTTCTTTGAGGATAGAACTGTTGCTTTTCACGATCTGATAGCTCTTCCCCGCATACTGCGCCGGAATAGTTAAGAGCAACTTCTTTTGCTCAATTTTAATCGGCAGGATCGGCCGCAGTTTGGAAATGATACCATCAAATTGCTCTTCCACGGTCTTATAATCATCAAGATGAATCTTTCCTTGCTCTAAAGCGGTTTCAATTCTTTCCGCAGGAAGAGGCAAGCCCGTCCGGCCATCCACTGCCTGCTTCTGGATTAGGTACACCAGTTTCCGGCGCTGCTGCTCCCGCTCTTCCGCCCGGTGTTCAGCGGTAAGCTGAATCTCGCCGTGCTGGACAATAGTCTCAGCGATAGTTTCAACCTCAGTGGTCTTAAATGCGGTCTGTAAATCCTGCTGGGAAGCACGCAAGCCTTTCTTGATATCGCTGAAAATACCGTCGGCCAGCAGCACCTCCCGCAGGTCAACGGTCTTACCTGCTTTTCCCGTCTTTCCTGCTTTGTATTCCAACGCTTTGTCCGGATCAACGCTGATTTCAAAAGTCTTGCCGAAGCGTTTTAGCCTGGCAACGGTCACTTTACCGGCTTCCTTGCTGTAGATTTGGCTGGGCATGGTTTATGGGACTGATCCACGCTACTAAAAGACACCCCTAAGCTGCTAAAAGAAGCACTACTTTATAAAATTGTGGGGTGAATATAATTATTCAGCCACGTAAAGCGGAGAGCGGGTACATGAGCGAGCCGACACCGGCATTTCAAATCGTTGCCTACCAGCGGTGACAAAGGAAGGTGTCAGAACAGACAAGCGCAGCCTCGTAAATGGTACAGCTCGCCCGCCTCTTTGGCGGCCGCCCTCGCTTCATCAAAATAATGGAAATTCCCGCAGAGAATTTCCACCACAAAGCTTATATAAATACTCATTTTTATTCCGGCTATGGATAAAAGAGTGTGGACGGGATGCCTATTACTGGTCTTTTTACTTCTGATAGCCTGCCGGGGCAGAGTTCCCCAGGGCGAACAGCCCTTAGAAACGGAAGCGGCTATACGCTTAGTGCAGACCGGCACGCAGGGCGTGGAACTTAAAGTGCTGCCAAATTATCCTCCTCCTGTCGTCTATGATAAAAATGAACTTGTCGCTTTAGTAGAAGTGCAGAACCAAGGCAACCAGGACCTAGAAGCCCAGGATTGTTTTGTGCAGGTAACCGGGTTTGATCCCAATATCATTCTGGGCGGATTTGATGTTCCCCGTTCCTGTGCGGAAAATGCGCAAACGTTGGAAGGGAAAAACATCCACAATGTACAGGGTGGGGTGAATCAGCTGGAATTTCGTTCCACCAATATCGCCTTGCCGTCCGGCGTCTATGAATATAACCCTAAATTCATCTTGTTCAAGGCCTGTTATCTTTACCATACTAAAGCCAGCCCGTCGGTCTGCGTCGATCCCTTATTTTATCAAATCACCGCGGAACAGAAAGCCTGTGATTTTCGCAGAAGTGTGCTGACGGGTGGCGGGCAAGGTGCGCCCGTAGGCATCAGCTATGTAGGCGTGCAGATGGCCGGGGGAAAAGCCGTATTTGAAATCAATGTGGTTAACCTCGGCGGGGGAAGAGTAACCACCAATAATGTTGACATCCGTAACTGTGACACTAATATTGAATATACTGACCTGGATAAGGTAAAATATACCGTCCAGATGACTGGTGCTACCATGGAAAGCTGTAAGCCGTTAGATGGCTATGTGCGTTTGACCAACAATCAGGGTAAGATCGTCTGTACATTTAACCTACCCAATACGGGTGCCTATGAGACGCCGCTGCTGATTGACCTAGATTATGGC
Organism: Nanobdellota archaeon; assembly: GCA_038046425.1. Taxonomy (GTDB): domain Archaea; phylum Nanobdellota; class Nanobdellia; order Woesearchaeales; family GW2011-AR9; genus JAHFRS01. The sequence goes on along the minus strand of JBBSWG010000021.1, from coordinate 18,229 downwards.
TATATTAAATCGCACCAGCAACCTCTGAAAATTATCCAGACGCCGCAGTAAGCTTTAAATAGGCGTGCTCTTTCTCCGCTCCAGAGGATGGTTTTTATGAAGAGCAGAAAGAGGATACCTTTTATTGCGCTTTTAGCAGGTCTGTTTATTTTGTTTATCGTTGCTGCCTGTACCCCTAAACCAACCACGCCTGCCGGTGGGAGTGCTTTTATTGGCGGCACGGAAGGAATTGTCGCTTCCTTTGAACCGCTTAGCGTTAAAGACCCGGAAAGCGGCTTTTACACGATTTACGATACGGAAGATTTCTCGCTGGACGTGCTGCTCAAGAATAAAGGTGAGGAAACTGTCCCGCTGGGAAAAGCAACAGTTCGACTGCTAGGGCCAGCTCCCACCCTATTCCAAAACATCCCGGCCTGGCAATTGTTCAATAAGCAAGCTGTCGATAAAATTTCAGAATT
>JBBSWG010000021.1:9996-17671 GCA_038046425.1 Nanobdellota archaeon | reverse complement strand
GCCGGGAAAGGGATCATGCTGCTGAAGATCGATGTACGGGATGCCGGAGCGGGACAAGCTACGATTCCCGGACAGGAGTTTGACACCAGATTTGATCAGGTTCGTTATTCCGTTGATGAGCCCGATAAGTGGGAATGTAAGTCCGGGGGAAGGGAGAATGAAGCCCGCTTAACCGACGGGATAGCGACGATCAATTGCCGCTTAAAGCAGCCGCTGGCCGGGAATGACCTTTACACCAAGCAGGTGCGGCTGACGCTGGAATATACTTACAAAGACCTGGTACAGGAGAAGCTGAGGATTAAGGAGAGTGTGAAGTAAGTAATGAAAGTTATACTGCCTGTACCAATCAAGCAGCGGTGCTGGACGATGGTTTCAATCGCAATAACTTTTTTATTCTGTTGATAATAAGCATTGCCGCTATCGTTTCTGGAACATATTATCGAAAGCTGGAAGGAATTGGTTCAGGGTTTATCGGGGGAGGCGTACTGGTTATCCTCTGGTCACTCATGTACACCTGGAGTTACTGGTTAACTTGGCCAAAGTACATTAAAGTTATTGCTCTCGGTATGGTGTTAGCTCTTCTCATCTATCTTGGCTACACTAGGATTGAAGGGAAACTCAAAGCGAAGAAGGACAAAAAGAAGTAAAAGAAGTTTTCGTTATTTTTGAGATTGAATTTGCTTCATAATAAGTTTCACCCTTTCTTCAACCGTCATCACCGGAACAGTCACTACATCGTATCCTAGCCGCTGATATTCCCGTAAGATGCGCTGTCCCTTCTGAAAGGCTTCCTCACGCGTTTCCCGCCGTACGGCATCGGGCACCTGTACTGCTAACTGCTCCAGGAAGAAAACGTTCCTATACCTATACAAATCATCGGCTTGCCGGACATCACTCGGCGGAAGACCCGCATCCTCATAGTAGGGCAGGTTACAGGCCACCGTCGTGTCAAAGAATGTAATCTGATCGCGAGGCGTTTGCTGCTCTACCCGTACTTTTGCTTCCAATATTTTCCGTTGTAGAAGACGTTCATCACGGAATTGGCCGCTTCGTATTAAATCTTCGATGATCCTCCGAGTAACTTCGTAGCGAACAGCGTACCCTTTCTGTTCCAGCCGCTGAGTGGTAGTCGTCTTCCCGGAACAGGGAGCACCAGTAATGATGTACCAGTTGGTGGGGATCATAGCGTGATTATTTTCTTGATGAGAAAGGTATCTCCCAAACAAATGATAACCTCAGTCATTTACCTCATCCCCACCATTACCACATACGCTAAAAAACTCTCCAACTGCACATACTCATCACTGCCTTCCACCATCCGAAACTCCACTTCCCCGCATTTATCCAGCAATTCGACCTTCTGGCGGTCATCAAGCTTCAGGTTCCAGAGCTCTTTCTGGATCTGCTTAATGATATCTAACCCGGCCAGGCCATAATCCAGCATTAAACTCAGCAGCTTTTTCCGCGCTTCAAGAAAATTCCCGCGGACAGCAATGCTCAGGACTTCATTCACTTCTTTTGGTTTGGCCACGGAAGCCATCGAATACACTAATTCCGGGGTAATTTGCTTGTTGAGTACTGCACAGCTCTGCATGATATTTTCTAAACGTCGGCAATCACCGTCGCAGGTTTCAAATAAGGCCTTTTGTGCTTCTGGAGACAGCAGCAGCTGCTCTTCCCGGGCTACGTTTTGAATAACCTGATAAATCTCGGCTTCCGAGAGAGGTTTAAAACGGAAAATAGCACATCTGCTTTGAATCGGATCGATGATTTTTGAGGAGTAATTAGCCAAGAGGATAAAGCGGGCAGTTTTAGTGTAATTCTCCATCGTCCGTCGCAGGGCCTGCTGAGCTTCTTTGGTTAAGGCGTCACTCTCGTCCAGGATGATGATCTTGAATGGAACGTCACCGACCGCTTTAGTGCGAGCAAAATCTTTCACCTGCCCGCGTACGGTATCAATACCACGGGTATCCGACGCATTTAATTCTAGAACATTCTGCCGCCACTCTTCCCCGAACAGTTGTTTGGCAATGACCAAGGAGAGAGTTGTCTTACCTACACCAGCGGGACCGGCAAAAAGAAGGTGCGGCATGCTCTTAGTCGTGACAAAAGCCTTGATTTTCTCGACAATATCCCGCTGGCCTTTGATCTGGTCAAAGGTGCCAGGACGATATTTTTCGGTCCAGATGGAAGACATAGGAGTTTGGGAGAGGAGTGTTTTATAAAGATTTCGAGAGGGTTTTGAATAAATCGTGCTTATTTATGTGAAATACGTCGATTTCAACGCCGCCTCAAAACCCTCCAGCGTGGGGTAGGGGGTTTCAGTTAAACCAGCTTCGTTAATTCACCCCACCACAGTCTTGTTGATTACTTTTCCCCCATCCCACGCTGGAGAATTTTGCCTTGCAAAATTCTCGGTGAAAATTCTTAGAGGACCAACAGCAGGATCTCACTTACCCACCTAAATATATCGGCAACTGAAACCCCAAACAACAGCACCATCGCCAGGACAATGAGAAAGAAGTAAAAGATGAAACGGATGGATTCCACGATAAGTTTCAGGAGGAGAAAGACGACTACCGCTATAATAAAGTACCCGAGTAGGCTCAGGGAGACCATATCTCTGCTCGGAGCAAGCACCCTATATAATTATTTCGCGCGTGGGGAGTATCTATTGGTTGCGGGGAAAGCCAAAGTATAGATAACTGCGCAGCTTAGACCTTATTTGGCGCAGGAGAATTTTGCGCAGCAAAATTCTCTAACTTAACAATTTACCGATCTCCTGTTCCACCCGTGCTTGAAAATCAGGCATGGTCTCCCCTTCTTTCCTGGTGGTATTTAATGTGGTAAGTAACGTCTTTGTCAGCTGCCGCTCCCTCTCAGCGGGAAAAAGCGCATTTTGCTGCTGATGCTCACGAATCAGCTCTTCTTCGATAGTTTCCTGATTAGTAGAAGCGATCTTAACCTCTTCAAACTGTGGAGATTGAAGCTGGGCCGTGTTTCTCAGGACCGAGTACGCTCCCAGGGAAAGAAGATGCTCCATAATCCGTCGCAGAGGAAGGTCAGCTACTTTCCCCTGTTCCAGCATTCCCGAAAGGCGAAGTGTAACCAGGGATCCCGTTACCTTCACTGCGGCCAGCTGCTGCTCTAACTCAGCAGTAGCCTGTTCCGGTGTTTTATGAGAGCAATCAAGGGTAAAGTGGTGATGATGAATAGGGACAACTGGCCTCCAATCCATAGTCTGGGAGGCACCACTGACAGCACCATCAGCAGGCGTGCGGGCAGCAGCAATAGCAGTAATAATAAAGTATCCGCCATGGCTATATTTCTCCACTTCCAGAAAATTGTTGGGGAAAAGCGCTCCCGGGTAGGTTAACGGGCCATAGTCTGGCAACTCTACCAGCGTCCGATGATGTAGATGCCCGCCCGCATAGTAATTGAACCGTTTGGGTAAGAAAGAAGCAGGATAAGATTCAACATTTTCCAAATGTTTTGGCTTTAATTCGGTGAGTGAAGTGTGGAACAGGAAGATTTTATAGCCCGGCTCCTGCTCGAGTTCTTCCAGCGCCAGCTGCTCGTAATATGAGCGATCGAGCTGTCCTTTTCTTCCGGGGATACCTGTGAGCTTAGCACCTGTTTTCTGGTCTTGGGTAAACTGTAGGTGTAGGATATTGGCCTCATCGACTGTTCCTTTACAGACATTTTTAACCAAGCCGGCATGTTCTAATACGTCAATCATCGTCTTGCCGCTGGGGGAGAAGTCATGAGAGCCGGGGATAACATAAACAGGGATACTGTAATCTTTTAATTCTTTCAGCTTCTTGGTCACGATCTTTAACGTATCCAGAGAAGGCAGCGAGGTATTAAAAATATCGCCAGCAAAGAGGATAAAATCGACTTGCTGCTGGACACAGTCGTCCATCGCTAGCAGGAAAGCCTTGGTGGAGAGGTCGCGCAATGGAAGATCGCGCCAGCTGCCGAGATGCAGATCCGCAAGATGGGCGTATTTCATCCTTTTTTTACGTAAACGAGAAACTTACACCGAGCGCTTATATGAATTGTGGTAGTGGAGTAGGGGAGAGAGTGTCTTTTTGTGGTGGATATGTTTCTGCCTGTAGATTACTACTCAGGAATTTCCACAAGATTTTTAAATACCCCCTACCCCTCACTAAATATGTCTTTCCCCCAGTTATGGGAGCCCCTCGTTAGGCCACCAGAACCCATTCCATTTTCCGAGTTAGAGATTATCGTAGCCGAAGGCGATTCTTTTAACGTGGGCCTGCGCCGGCCAGAACTCTATCGTGAAATTCTAACCTATTGGAATAAGTCTCAAATAGAGCAAACTGTAGTGCGGGCCAGAGATCTGGCTACAGCTTTACTCCAACAGGATGAAGCAAAGATAGCAAGAATGCAGAGCCAAATCGGCGGCGTTCAGCCGATGTGGAGCCTTTCCCGGGCCGTGCTGGAAGGAAACAAGTTATATCTGGCTTTAAACAGTGTAGACTTCATGGACTATACGGGAACGAATGTCCAAGCCTCTTGTGATCCGGAATTTCGAGCACGGTTAATGCAGGCCGGCACGGAAGATTACGGAGACCCTAATCGCTACTTTGCCAACCCTTTAGCTATTAATGTTGCAATATATGGATCTAACTCCGGATTTAACTCCGGAGCTAAGTCTGGTGAGAAAAGTTTTCGCCAAGCCTCAGACCTCTACGTTGTTATCGGCAAACGAAGCGATAAAGTGAATTTCTATCCGAATGTGTATCACGTGATTGGCGGGTATGTCAAGAACGGTGCTGATGGAAAAAAAATTGACCTAGCCGGCAATTTGTGCCGGGAACTGCAGGAAGAAATAGGGTTAAAGGAAGAGCAGGTGGGAAAATTATTGTTTCAGGGAATTATACGCCAGATCCCCTCCCGGGTCCCGGAAGTAATTTGTAGCCTTCCCGTCTATGCCTCCCAAGAGGGAGTGGAACGAAGCTGGCGGGAAAAGGCGCCGGCAAAGTTTGAGCACCGCAACCTCCATTTTTACCCTTTATCGAAAATCCCTACTTTTTTAGAAGAACATAGTCGCTCAATGATCGCTCCCTCTGGACAGGCTTCGTTGATGTATCTTTTAGCGATGTTTGGAATAAAGGATTCGGCGGTACCGTTGGAATCAGCAGCAAGAGTTGGCTAGTGCCTGCCAACAGAAACGTTTAAAAACTGCTGCTCCGCTTCCTTTCTTTAATGGGCAAAAAGGCAAGACAGCCGCTCGGGGAAGCAGCAGAGCCTGAAACTTCCGAGAAAGAAATTTCAGAGAAGAAGAAAGTACTTGCCGTACTGGCCGGCGAGAAAGTCATTACGGAATCTTCTGATGATGCCCGGGAATTCTATAACCAGTCACGCTTCGGCAACCTGTTGGAAAGCGGAAAAGTAGAGCTTTCCCTGCTGGAAGCGCTTTATCTGATGGAAAAGGGAAGATTAGAAATCCAAAGCGATGCTGGAAAAGCGTTAAGTTTTGAATTGTTCGTTAAGCGGTCCCGCAAAGTTGAGCCTAACTTCTGGATCCGCTACTGCGTGTTTAAAGATATGCGTAACCGTGGCTATATCATTAAGACCGCCCTCAAATTTGGCGCTGACTTTAGAGTGTATGACCGCGGCGTCAAGCCCGGAGAAGATCACGCCAGATGGATCGTCTATCCCGTCCATGAAGGTTCTACGTTAACTTGGCATGAATTCAGCGCCAAGAATCGGGTAGCCCACAGTACCAAGAAACGCCTGCTGATGGGCATTGTGGACGATGAAGGTGACGTGACTTATTATGAAATCAGATGGATGAGACCGTAGTTGATTAAAATATTTAAGCTATCAGTCGTTCTTCTAAATCAAATCCATGACGGGAAGCAGTGATAATTCCTCCAAAGCCAGTAGATTTCTCTGATTCTTCAGCAGGTTCAGCTTCCAGTTCACCGAAACCGACTTCTTCTCCGGTCTCTCCTAGCTCTCCCCCGAGGAAAAGAACGTAGAGTGAAGGATCATATTCTAATGGCTTATAGAGAGAAGCCAAGGGAGAAAGATAAGAAATATCCTCATTTTCCTCAAACAACGAGGCGAAATAGCGGTCGACGAGCATAAAATCAGGCTGATCATACTTTGGCTCATCCTCTTCTGGGGGAAAATAATGCTGTTCAAAAGTGTCGCTGCTGCCATTACCATACACTACCCCTTCCAACTCCTCACTTAATTTTCCATCATCCGAATCATCAAGAAGGTCATCTCCTTCTTCTTCATAAAAGTCTTTGCTGGCGTATTGCACCACTACATCTAGCGTGTAGGGGCGAGCAGAAGAAGCAAGAGCATCCACGAAGTTGCTAGTAGAGGCAATGTTGTTCGTATACACGAGGTTGTGAGTTTCCGTGTTTCCGTTCAGAGGGGAAATTTCCGTTTGGTACATTTCTATTTTTATTTTTTAAGGTTGACTTTCTCTTTTTCGTCAACTTTTTTTTTATTTTTCAACCTTTTTTTTCTTTTTTTATTGGAATAGGTACTTATTTAAATAGTTTTTGTTTTTGAAAATTTATCGTCGAGAAATTTTTAAAAATTTTTCTACGAAAAATTTTCAGAGTGGAGGTAGAGCGACGGCTTTGGGGCACTTTATCGTCGATAACACCACAAAAAGTTGATTTTTTCCCGTTCCGAGGCTTTTACCTGAAAAAAAGCGGATAATTTACGTTTCCATTGGATGGAAGAGAAATGATTTGTTTCCTGCTGCTGATAGCGTTGCTGGACCGGTTTTGCTGCTAACACCACCACGAAAACGCCACCCGGTCTCAATACCCGAACAATCTCCTGCAAGAGTCGCTGCCCATCTTTAATGTAATTGAGCAGAAAGATGGCAGTAACGGAATCAAAGGAAGCGGCAGGAAACGGCAAGCCCAGGTTTAGATCATGCTGCACTTTCCGCTGCACCCGCTCATTGAATTGCAGCATTTTATCGGCAAGGTCCACGCCGACAGCGGCCGGCAGGTAACTATACGCTCCACAGCCGAGGTCTAAATTCCGTTTTCCCTCCAAAATGGAGAGTTCCAGCGCAATGATTTGCCGCTGTTCCTTCGCAATTTTCTGTTGCCACATGAAGGCTTCCGCGTTCCAGAAAGCCTTTTTATCCTCAGGCCAGCCGCGGGCCCAAGGAATTCTTCTGGCCAGGAGACGCAATTTGTTCTCTACGGGTTGCCCGTACTGCAGCTCAATCAGGCCTTGAAAGAATCTTGTTTCCACTGCTTGCTGGGCTACTTCCTTCTGAATCAGCCTAGCCTGCTTTAGGCCTAAATGAAGATTTATCTTCATTCTCTGAAAAGATTTATAAAACAATATAAGCTTTTCCTAGTAAGGGCCTGTAGTCTAGCGGCTAGGTGCTCATCGGGAGATCTCCGATAACCCACCGCAAATGACGTCTCGTTGACGGACACAATATACTCTGCAATATTATAATGTGTTTCAGAATCGAGAAGGTCCCCGGTTCGAACGGCAATTTTTTGCTAATGAGCAAAAAATTAGCCAAGAAAATCCGGGCAGGCCCATTTTTATTTATTTTCTTAACTTTTGCGGTTTTGGCGTTTCTCGTAATGGTGAGCGCTGGGGTTGATAAGGGGCAAAGCTCCTTAAATAATAACTCCAACCGTTTGCTGGC
>JBBSWG010000021.1:0-9896 GCA_038046425.1 Nanobdellota archaeon | reverse complement strand
CTGGGGTTGATAAGGGGCAAAGCTCCTTAAATAATAACTCCAACCGTTTGCTGGCGCAGTTCGCCCTGGGGTTGATAAGGGGCAAAGCCCCTTATTTCTCATCCAGCAAAAAGACTTCCAACACTACCTGAACCAGGGACAATACCAGCGGACCAACAATCACTCCTGCTGCTCCCAGTGAAAAGACGCCACCCAGCGCCCCCACTAAAATGACCAAGGGATGAATCCTGGCAGTTTTACTGACCACCTTCGGCCGGAGAAAATTATCAATGCTACTGACAACAATTACGCCATAGAGGAACAAGCCGATGCCTTTCCCTACCAGCAAGGTAGAATCCTGAAAAATTCCTTCGAGGCCTAGAAGCAAAGCTGCCGGTGCCCAGACTAACCAGGTGCCCAGGTAAGGAATTAACGCTAAAAAAGCCATCACCAATCCCCAAAAAATCGGTGAGCTCAGGCCAAACAAGAAAAAGCCTAAGCCTCCCAATATTCCCTGAATCAAGGCAATCAGCAGATAACCATTGACCACTCCTCGGACAATTTCTCCAATTCGGGCAGTAAGCAACTGATATTTCCCAGTATGGATATTTAAATAGGCGACGAGTCGCTCTATCCCTCCTTTGCCCTCCTTCAACGTATAAAACAGCGTAAATAAAATGACGATGAAACTGCTAACAAGAGTGGGAGCGCGGAACAGTAATTCCTGTCCTTCTTTAACTACCCAGTTCGTTATCCCTTTGGCAATTTCCTGAATCTCACCGCTGATGAGCGGATCTTTTCCCCATTGCTTCAACTGCTGGCAGAACTGGTTATAACAGCTCTGAAATACTCCGGTAGCCAGTTTCTGCTTGACGGAAATAAACACGACATAGGATTCCTGTACCAGAGTCTTAAAGAGCAGGGCCACGGGGATCAGGATAATCAAAAAAATAAGCAGGCAGACGAATAAAGCGGCTATCGTAGGATGGTGTACTCTCTTCTGGATGAATTGATAGACAGGATAAGTAATGTACCCCAGCAAGACACCAAAGAAGAGCGAGAGCAGAAAGGGCTTAATAATAAAGTACGAGATTAACAGGAGGGCAAGAAGGAGAACAAGAAGGAGTGTTCTCGGAATATATTTTCGATAGCGTTCCATAGTGATAATGCCAACATTGTGCTGAGATTGTACAAACAGGATATAGAGTGTAGAGCTCTACCTCAGCAGAAGCAACAAACAAAAGAGAAAAAAGAAAGAGAAAAGCCAATTAAGGCTTTTTAGCAGATTTTTTACCAGTTTAGCTTGCTTTTGGCGTGCTAATCGTGGCATCACTGTAAGTGGTACCTTCCACTTCCACTTCCGTGCCCGACAACTCGCTCGCTCTATGGGCCACAACTTTACCCGCTAGCCTGGTGTCCGCTCCACTATAGCCCGCTACCAGCATTGCCATTTTACCATTGGCATGCTCAAACAGTTTCACGCGAGCTTTTCCTGGTGCGAATCCGGTGGTACAGTCTGCCGGGTTACCCAGCAATTCTGCTGCTACGGTATTGACACATGGTCCACCGACAGCCACTATGTTCTGAGCGGTCAATGAGGTAACTTCACTGTCCAGTTTGGTGGCATCAACCACTGCTACTGGCGTCAAGTCTCCTCCCGCTGCCGTACTGCTGGCGGTTGCTCCACTCGTCACGTACACTTGCGGCAAGCGCTGCTTCTCCGGATACTTTAAAGTCAGCTCCTGGGGGTCACTGGAGGGAGTTTCATGGGTTAAAAATGTACCCATCGTCGTGTGCCCGTAAGCAATGTTGGTTTTCCCTTCCGGTGTTAACAGCGACAAGCCACCGCTGAGCGCACCACGCATTTCCGGATCAGATGACGATGTGATGTTCCAGACGAAACCGTTAGGAAGCTGGTTATCGTAGTCGTCAGCATTTGGCGATGATTGCGTAATGCTAATCCAGTTGGGGTTAGTACTATTACCAGGGCTAGCTGCAAAGGTGTCAGCAGCACCGGCACTGCCGTTACCACTGTAGGTAATATTCCAGGCAAACGTCCACTGACCACCGTAAGCATCTACAAAACTCACTGCGGGGGTACCTGCAGCATAGCTCACCGTCCCATCTCCAGCGAAGTCAACCTTAACGCTAAAGTCATCCGATCCCTGAGTACTGGCATTTTCAACAATAAACGAGTAGCCGCCCAATTTTAGCGTCGCCGTCGTCCCGGTGTTAGTTATTGTAGTCACCGAGTATTCCAACGACTCACTACTTCCCAAATTCTTAAACTTAATCTTAGGGCTGCTCTTACTCTGCCTATCAGCACCTTTATACTGTAAGGCATAAGACTTAGCTGAGCCATCACCGGCCGTACCACCAGTTACGATGAAAAAGTCATCTTTGGCTATAGGTTCACCTTCTACCAGCGCCAACCTCTTCTGGCTGGTCCTACCTCCTGAATAAGTTTCTTCTCCCAAGGTAACGTTCCCATTTCCTACGGCATAAGCTATAGGTACATCTACGGTTTTACCGTCACCATCAAGAACACGCAGCTGGTACCTTCGGACGCTATTGGTCTTGATTTTAAAGTCAGACGTTTTTTCTTCCGACAGTCCTTTATACTCCATGTCCAGCGCCCCGGCAAACAAGGCATCCTCATTCTCGTCGGAAGCCTTGATAGTCTCGCTTAACTTTTTCCCACTGGCAACAAAGTAGTCATCTTCTGCCGTCATGTTCAGCTCAATCGTGCTGATGGTAAAAGTGGCGTTGTTGTCAGTTCCAGAGATAATCACGTTGGCGCCATCAACATCGGTAGAACCTACTCGCATACGGTGAGTGCTGGGAGCAATCGTCGTGCCTGCAGAATCTGTCGCATCCTGCACTTCATCGTCCCGCAACTCCAATTTTTCAGCACCGACAAAGAAGGTACAGGAGTGGATACCGCCAGCATAATCCTGATAGAGGACTTCACTGACACCCACTTCGCTCTTATCGGCTAGGATATAGGTCTCTCCAACTTTAAGCTTATTGGTTCCTTCCCCATTGATCGCGAATTTACATTCGTCCGTATCAATGAACGAGAGGGAAACATCATAATCCTTGTCTTTGACCTTATAGGTCTTGGTTTCCCCTTCCAGTAAGGTATCACGAGCTGCTCCAGCCATTAAGGTTAACTTAATGCTGTCATCAACTGGCGTTCCTGGGCGCCTGGCCAGGACTACTGTGTAATCATTTCCCAAAAATTTCAGTTGGGTATTCTCAAAGTCATCCAGATAAGTTCCGGAAGTGTCTGCCGTTCCACCGGAATCGGTGACGTCAGACTGGGCTACAGTACTAAACTCCAGCTTATACCTGGCAATCTGCCGGGCATTCTGAATAAACATATGGTCGGCAGTGACGTCGGTATCAGTGTCTTCCACGTACTTAACTATCCGATTAGTGGAAGGAATTACCGACTCAGCATCAAAGAACAGAAATTGCTGATAATCATAACTTTTCTCATTGGTGTTCCACTTGCCATCTTTTAAGGCCTGCAGTTCATCATCACCAATAAAGGTGTTGATGTCCCGAAATGTTTCACCAATAATAGCAGAAGCGGTAGCGTTGCTGTTGGCAATCTCCAGCTTCTTGGAACTGGTTCCCACCAGCCAGGCATCGCCTTCTACCTTTGTAGTAGAAGAAGCACTTGCCTTAAGATACTTCATACTGGCAGCAATATCGGTCATGGCCAGGTTGTCCACTGCTGCTGCTTTTTCCCCTACGACAAAATAACCATCAAAAGTCCCGTCCTTGACGAACATGCTGGGATAATCTTTAAGATCAGCAGCCAACGCACCCATAGCCGTAGCGCCAATCATCGCTGCTCCCGTACTCAGAGCTAATAACCGTTTCACCATTCTTTTTATTTTCATCTTAACACACCTCCTGTGTTTTTGCTTTCGTTAACATTAACCTCTTTTGTTAAAGTTAACCTGTCTCGTTAACCATGATACCTTTTCCCCGCCCAAAGTTTCGCAAGAAGCACCCTATCGTGCCCCTTTTCGATTTAGACGAGTCCGAAGTATGCTACCCTAGCACCTATGACCCATTTATAAGTCTTTCGCAAGCTGCGGGGCCACGGTTTATTAGAAAACAGCATTACAGCTTAAAGTAGACAATTTCATTTGTTTTAACACTTCACCCTTTCCAGATAACAAATCTAAAAGTATAGAATTGTGTTCTGGTTTTGGAGCTGGTAGGGCGGTCACCGGAGGAGGAGAAGAGGCAGGCATATATATTAGTAGTGGTCGTTGGAAAAGCATGGTTGACCGTATGGATGTAAGTATGGCTATAAGATTGGCCTCACCTGAACTGGCCTCACTTCCTTTGCCGGAGTGGTTCCGGCAGCACTATCAAAGGTTTAGCAGGCTTACCCCCATTCAGGCCAAAGCGATCCAGGCCGGCCTGCTGGAAGGGAAATCCCTGCTCTGCTGTGCTCCAACTGCCTCGGGAAAGACTTTAGTGGCCAGTATGGCTATTGCTAACGTGCTGCCGGGCAAGGAAATGCCGCCAGGAAAGGGGAAAGCTCTTTACCTGCTTCCCCTCAAGGCGTTAGGGCATGAGAAGCTGCGGGATTACCAGGAACTTCTATCCGGAACGGGCTATACCGTCGCCCTGGCTTTGGGAGAGCTGGATTCTGACTCTTCCTATCTGGGAAAATATGACCTTCTGCTCGTCACGACTGAAAAACTTGATTCCCTGCTTCGCCATGGCCTTCCTTGGTTACAACAGGTGAAGCTTATTATAGTGGACGAAATCCACCTTCTGCATGACCCTACCAGAGGACCAACGCTGGAAGTGGTGCTCACTCTCTTACGCCGCTTGATCCAGCCCCAGCTCATCGGCCTTTCAGCTACTATTGGCAATCCCCAGGAACTGGCGGACTGGCTGGATGCTACACTGGTTCAGGATTCCTGGCGGCCGGTAGAGCTACAGCAGGGAATTCATTATGAGAAGACTCATTTTTATTAGAGAATAAGAAGGTGTCGGAACAAACGAGTGAATCTCTGTAAACACTCCCGCCCGCCCTTTTGGCAGCCGCCCTCTGCTCATCGCTTGTATTTAGAACTAAACTGCTCTCTCCCAGGCCCGTTTCATCGCCTGAACCCGTTCCGGCAAACCGGCTTTAGGATAATTGAGAGCTAGAGCCTGCTTATAGGAACCAATAGCCTGGGGAATAAAGCCTTTCTGTTCCCACACTACCCCTAAATTATAATGTGCCCGGGCCTGTTGGGGAGCAATAGTGAGCGCCTTCTGCAATACTGTACTGGCTTCCGCCAGCAAATTCTGCTGCTCCAGCACCGCGCCTAAATTAATGTAGGCATCGACAAACAAGGGATTAAACATGATCGCCCGCTGGAAATGTTCCCTCGCTTTAATTCCCTGCTGTTGCCGGTGGAAACAGAAACCTAAGCCAGCATAGGCTTCAGCATGTTCCGGGCGGAGGGAAAGCACTTGCTGGTAATTTTGAATAGCCTGCCCGTACTTACCCTGCTTCTGCTGGGCAACAGCAAGATTATACAGCGGCTCACTATGAACCTCTAGCCACAGTGAATGCTGGAAAGCCTGTTCCGCCAGGGCATATTGGTTGGTGGCAAGATATTGCACGCCCAGTTCAAAGTGGGCTTTCGCGTCCGTGGGGTTACTGGCAATTTTACCGGCAGTCAGAGCGATTCGTTCCGCGCTTTTTTCCCGCCAGTTGGCTTTCAAGGCTCCATAATGATGCACGGGAAAGGGCAGCGTCAGCACTTTCCCTCCGTCTTGCTCGAGCTGCTGTTCTGAAACCAGCTCATGGACTGCACCAGCAAAACGGATTTTTGGGCCTGGAGAAGGAGCAGGGGTATTTTGAAAAAGCCGCACCTTGACCGAGGGAAACCAGCCCGGAATGTTCTGCCGCAAAGGATCATCTTGTTGTCGGGGAACCCAGCCTTTAATCGTCGAATCGGAAGAATAGTTCCGGGTAACCTGGCGATAGCCGGCCGCTTCCCAGTTATTGAGGCTTTGCCGTAGCAGATCAAGGTCTTTACCATCCAGCACTTCATCACCATCAATGATATAAATCCAGTCTTTGGTTGCCTGGCGTAAGGATTCATTACGAGCAGCGGCAAAGTCATCCTTCCAGATAAAATCAAAACTTTTCACCGAAATTTGAGGAGAGAATTTCTCCGAGAACTGCTGTACAATCTTCTTGGTGTTGTCCGTGCTCCCGGTATCGACGATGATGATTTCATCCGCTGCCGGCGCAATAGAGGAAAGACAGCGTTCCAGAAACTCCTGTTCATTCTTGACGATCAGGCAGACGGAAAGAGTTGGCTTCTGTAATCGCCGTGGAAAATGCGCTCTGGTTGTTGAATGCAGAATTCCCTGCCGGGCATACCTTCCGGGTTCTTTGTCGAAGCCTTTATCGATGGTGACGGCGGTACTATAGCGTTGCGCTACCAGCTGGGCAAGCTCATCAGTATATTTGCCGTGGGGATAGGCAAAATGCTTTGTGGTTAAGCCAGTTTTTTCTTTAATGATGGCTTCTGCTAATTGTAATGCTCTTTCCTGTTCTGGCAAAGTCCAGCCCGGCGAGGAAAGATTCTGGTGGGAGAACGAATGCGAGCCGATTTCCCAGCCGGCTTTGGCGAGCTCTTTAATCTCTTCCCAGCTCATAAATGAAGAATAGCGTTCTTCCGCTGGTGCCAGGCTCTCCCCCCCGCTTTCCACCCAGGAAGGAACTATATATATTGTAGCCGTATACCCCAGTTGGCGAAGGAGAGGGAAAGCCTGCTCATAAACTCCTTTTCGCCCATCGTCAAAGGTAAGAACAACATATTTTTCCGCTGTCTTCTTAGTTTCTTTGTTTTGCCCTATTTCTGCCCCCCCAACTTTCCCCCCTCCTTCCCGCTCTAATCCTTCCTGCAGCTCGGTCAAGGAAATAGTCTTGTAGCCGTTCTCTTTGAGCCAGCGCATCTGCTGCGTAAAGTTATCCGGCGAAACGCACCAGGGATGATCCTGAGCGCTGATCTCATGGTACATGAGGATGGGAATCTTGGAAAAGTTCATTGGTCTCTGGTGATGTTAAGGTTGGCTTTTGATGTTAATTTCCTGCATAAGATGTTAATTTTGATACTATCGCTCGCATCTTGATAGTGCCCTTCCCCCCTGAAATCACTTACCATTTGGATTGTGCCTCTATGCCGATAGCCTTAAGAAGATTATGGAACTGTTCCCGGGTAGGCTGCCGTTTATACGCTCGAGCTAGGTCACGAAGCGAAGACGATACCAAGGCTCCCGGCGGGCCCAATTCCCCCCGCACCCGATAGAGAAACTCGGCAAACTGAGTGACATTCTGAACTTTTTTGGCCGGATGACAACGCTCAAAGTCCAGCAGGACGGGCTGATTGTTTTTAGTGATGAGAATATGCTTTTGGGGATGATGAAGCTCTTCTTTATTTACCCCCAGCTGATCTAAGAGAAACAATTGTTCCAGGATTTGCTGAAGTATGTGCTGAATTTTCGTGGGGTTAGAGCTGTTCGCTTTAATCCATTCCAAAAGATATTCACCCTCGACAAATTCATAGACTAAATACTCTTCTCCCGAGAATAATAATCGTGGTCCGATTCCCTGTTTATTGATGACCGTCAGCCAGCGAGTTTCATTTTCCATGCGCTGGCGGGCCAGACTTTCTTTCCGTTTTACTTTAATGGCCACCTTAACCACATTTTTTTGAGCAGGAAGGTATTTCTTGATGAATTTATTGTAATCAATGATCCCGGTAAAGATATCTCCCCGCTTTCCGTGAGTGAAATAGTGAATATCTTCCACCCCCTTTTTCTCTAATTCCCGACGCTGCAGACTTTTTTCGATACAATAGACAGAGAGCATTTCAAATGCTAATTTTTGCTGATCCAGCAGTTGGAAAGCAAAAAGATTTTTTTCTAAAATCTCATCTATCTTTTTCTGATCGGTCAATGAGGAAAACAAAAACAAGATCTTTCCATCGGGATAAAGGTATTTGGCTGCTTGTTCAAAGAATTTTTGCGAAAGTTCCCAGCCCTTCTTCCCGCCGTAGATGGTCGGGTCGGTAATCCCTTGATCCTGGGGCAGATAGGGGGGATTAAAGATAATAAGATTAAATTGTCCCTGAACATTGCTGAATAAATCGCTCAGCTGAACCTGAATTTTACGCAATCTTTCTTGTTGTACCTTCTCCCGGAAGGCATGGACAGCATCATCGTCGCTATCGACCGCCAGGACAAATTGAGTCGTGGGGCTGGCCATCGCCGTCAAGGCCTGAATTCCCGAGCCGGTGCCTAGGTCCAGAACTCTTCCCAGCGCATAACGCCGGACGTACTTCTGCAGTAAATGGGAATCTTCTGCTGGTTGGTAAATGCCCATGGTCTCGCGAACGTAAATCGTGGAATGGTTTAAATCGCGTTTAGCATAAATTCATCCCAGAACCTTTTTAAAGTTATGGATTACTAAAAGTATCTGGGCCTGTGGTCTAGCGGCACTCTTTCCCCTCCCTGAAAGATGGAGAACGACCGCAGATGACAACTCCCTTACACGGAGTAGATCCCCGGTTCGAATGGCAATTTTTTCTGCGGTGAAAAAATTGGCCAAGAAAGTCCGGGCAGGCCCATATTTTATACGCGTTTTTCCTGACCTTAAAAGTATTATTTCACTCAGTCAAACCCCTCAAATTTTTCCCGTAGGGAAAAATTTTTACACTTCCACCTTATGATGACAGAAATGACAGTACACTCTCTTTATCCCGGAAAATAAATTAGCGGTAAAGCGATTATGACAGCCGGAACATTCAAAGCTTTTCACACTCATTTTCTAAACCCCTATTTCCATCTAATGTTATCCCTTTCCATCCAATTTCATCTAATCCCCTTCTAATCCGAGGCCAATTTCCAGATCGTTTTCAGACCTACCAAAATCGCGCCGGGAACTACAAACACCACGATATTGCTGAGGATGCTGCGGAGATATAGTCCAACGCCTGGTATCAGGCCCAGGTTAACAATGCCGGCTAACATTAAGGCGACGGCCGCCAGGAGGAAGGGATGAGTTTCTTTAGCCGTTAAGTTGAACAAGCCGACAATAAAGCCCAGAATGACTAAGGTCGTCACCAGCACTTCCGGTGCCAGTACGTCACGGAAAAAACCGGCAACGATGGCTACTAGTAATCCCACAAAAAAGGTATAATGTGCTAGACGATGAATCTCTAATTTTGATTTGGAACTTCGTTTGACTGCCATGTATTATCACCTCTCTCTTAGGCCGATAAAACTAATTTACTATATAAATCATTCGGTTTTGTGTACAACAGAAGATAAACATTTATAAATCAAAACCAATTCATTTTAACTGTGGCTTTACTGGAACTTAAAGAGGTGCGCAAGGACTTCGGGGCGAACACTATTCTGCAGAATGTCACCTTGTCCATTGAAGAGGGTGACATTTACGGCGTTATCGGTGAATCCGGCAGCGGCAAAACCACGCTGCTAAACATTCTAACAGGCTTCCTGGAGCCGACGGAAGGAGAAGTCCTGTTCCTCTCGAAGATCACCCACGAGCCCAGGAACCTCCATGAGCACCTACACCGCATCAAGAAGTATATCGGCTTTACGCCCCAGCATAACTCTTATTATCCTAAGCTGACCGTCAAGGAAAACCTGCTGCATTTCGGCCGGCTGTACGGGCTCAATGAGGAACTGCTGATTAACAATATCAAGATGCTGCTTCAATTCACCGGACTGTTTGAGCATCGCCACAAGCTTGCGGAATATCTGTCGGGGGGAATGCAAAAACGGTTAGATGTCAGCTGCAGCCTAGCTCATAAGCCCAAAATCCTGGTCTTAGACGAACCTACTGCAGATTTAGA
>JBBSWG010000020.1:31942-33487 GCA_038046425.1 Nanobdellota archaeon | reverse complement strand
CACAGATTGAAGCGAACTCAGTTTGTATCGCTCGCATCTTGATAGTGCCCTTCCCTCGGAAATCACTCACCTTTTGGATTGTGCCCTAGAATAACAATCCTTATAAAATCCAGCTTCCTTCTCTAAGGAAATGCGCCATCTCCGCCATCGGGGCGAATCCCTGAACGACATTCTTGACGCGGCCACGCCCACTGAACAGCATTACGCCTCTACTCTAGAGCAAGGAGATCATTATTTCTCAATCCCTGAAACTGAAGAATTTCATGAAGAACCCAAATCTTCTCGACCCGCTGCTGCTTATTCACCTCAATCAGCTCTCCAGCGGTATTATGCTGCCCTTTCCCATTATCCTCTTCTTGAGCATGAGCAACTGGTGCAGTGGGCGCGCCAAATGGATGAAAACAGAACTGCGTTTCGCTGCCGCCTTCTCGTCGAGGCCCATTATATCATCTATCCGCAATTCCTGGTCACTGAAGATCGCTTGCGCCGGAAAGTGGTTTATTATCAGGACGTTCTGGAAAATCCGCAACGAAAAGAAAAAGAAGCTCTGGAGGATTTCTATGCACGGGGGCGGCAATTGCAGCGAGTCCTGCACCGTATCCCGTTCCCCATCGATAAAAAACAACGATGCTATTCTCAAAAGAGCCTGGCTCTTTTACAACCTGCTGCAATCTTAGGAAACGAGATGCCCCTGCAGCCGGAATGGTGGAAAAAAGTGCTGGAGAAAGCGTATGCTTCTGCTCTGGTGGAAGAGAAGGTTAAAGAACAGCTGCGGGCCGAGTACCAGCAATTTCAGCACTGTAAAGCGCGGATCGTCGAAGGAAACCTGCCGTTAGTAATTTCCATTGCCAAGAAACTGCAGGGCCGGGGCAAGGATTTGCTGGACTTAATTCAGGACGGGAACATCGGGCTGATGAAAGCAGCCGAGAGATTTGATTATAAGCGCGGCTATAAATTTTCTACTTACGCCAGCTGGTGGATCCGTCATACCATCCAGCGGGGTATCAATGATACCGGCCGGCTGATCCGTCATCCGGTGCATGCCTGGAGTGCATTCTATAGGCTTAGGGAAGGCGAACGGAAATTAGAGCAAGAATTGGGCAGTTCGGTGACTGAAGAAGAGTTAGCTGCCCATATGAGCTTTTCCCCGGGAAAAATCCGGCGCTTAAAGCAACTGGAAGGTAAGAGGATAGTGTCATTGCAAAGCCAGGTTTCCGGTGAAGATTCCCGTCCGCTGGAACATTTTTTGGTAGATGAGCAGACGTCGGTACCGGGAGAAGCATTGGTGCAGGAAGAATTAGCGCGGGAAGCGCATCAATGTTTAGATCTGCTGACGCCGCGGGAAAGTCATGTCTTACGGGAACGCTTCGGCCTGCATAGCGGAGAAGAGCGGACTTTAAAATCAGTGGGCGAGGATTATGGAGTGACCAGGGAACGCACCCGGCAGATTCAGGAACTGGCTTTGAAGAAAGTACGGGAGAAGTTAAAGAAAGAAGAGAAAGAAGAGTTGAAAGTGAAGGTTGGCTAAACTTAACCATGATTTAC
>JBBSWG010000020.1:0-31842 GCA_038046425.1 Nanobdellota archaeon | reverse complement strand
GCCCAGAGGCTTATTGTACAGAAAATCAACTGCTGAAAGAACCATTATTAAGCATTTATTCGTTTACTTCAAATTCCTGATAGAATCTGCTTCGTTTCTGAATGAATAACACTTTGACATATTAAACCACAAACACAAACAGCACTCCTACCAGCACCATCCCCAGCCAGACTATTTTATTCCAGTGGAATACTTTTAATCCGTCCAGAGGACCAAAAGGAATCATGTTAAACAGCCCCAGCCACATGTTGATGCCGAAGCCAATGCTCGTGATCGGCCTCAGGAAAGGGTAGAGAAAGCCAATGCCAAAAAATAATAACCCTAAAATATAGTTGGTCATCGCCCCTGCTACACTGATAATCCCATTCTCTTTCCTGGTCACCA
Organism: Nanobdellota archaeon; assembly: GCA_038046425.1. Classification (GTDB taxonomy): domain Archaea; phylum Nanobdellota; class Nanobdellia; order Woesearchaeales; family GW2011-AR9; genus JAHFRS01. Next base: position 31,458 of record JBBSWG010000020.1, on the reverse strand, counting down.
TTCCTGAAATCATGACGGCTCCTGGCGCTGCGAAAATAAAGCCAATGAAAACCGCTAAACCCAGGGCCAGCAGGATCATCTGGTCCCAGGCGCGGAATTCAGCCACGCAGCCATAGCGCTGCGCTACAAACTTATGCGCCAATTCATGCAGCAGAAAGCCTAAGCCGGCCGTGAACAAGGAAATAATGAACAGGTTCAGGAAAGGGGTTGAAAATATTTTGCCAATCGAACCGCCTAAGAAGTTAGCTCCGGAGTAAATGAATGCAAAAGCTAACGATAAAGCCAGCCAGGCTTTCAGGATATCTACTAGTTCAGTTTTAGAAGTGGCTACACGACCAAGCTTAAGGGGGTGGTAAGTCATCGTCATTCTTCAATTCATCGTTCTTCTTTGCGTCACCCTGCTCATCACTCTTATCGTTCTTCTCCGCTCTCCTCCTCCACGAGCTGTTTCAGCCGCTGGGCTTCTTCCTCCACTTTCACCAGCAAGGTTAAATCATTAAAATTATCCTGGGCACACTCTTCACAGTAGAAGTCGGCGGTATCTTTTATTTTGTAAACGGCCTCAATTTCACAGATGATACATTTCTTTCCCATCAAGACGATAGAAGTGAAAGCAGTTTAAAAAGATTGCTGAGGGTTTTGAATAACCTGTACTCATCAACGTGAAGTACGTCGTTGTTAACCTCGCCTCAAAACCCTCTGGCGGGGGGTGCGGTGGTTCCGTTAAACCCGCTTCGGTTAAAATCGCTGCTGGTTTTTCAAAATTTTCTGCTGTCTTCTTATTCACTTTCCTAACAAATACCCTTTCAGCTCCTCAATCTCGTGCTCCTTAACCGCACAACCATTATACTTCACGGCCCATAACACCGAATCCAGAAGAATCTCTTTACCTTCTTTCTGCTCTTTCTGCAGCGGGATATAGGAATCAAGTAATCCCAATTTATAGGCAACCCCAACCAATTCAATCGAGCGGATAATCGTAAGGCCCTGCAACGGATCGCTGAACTGTTTCATCTTCGCTCGGTCCACGGAAACAGATTTCTGAAAACGCAGCTCTAACAATTTTTTCATTTCCTCGCGATTTTCAATGAATAAGCGTAACGTCCGTTCATCCATGACGACAGCAGCATTCATCTCGAGAGCAGCCGCAACCGATTCCATCTCCCCTGATTGCAAAATTTCCATAGCCTGGCCATTTAACTGGAAGGAATTGTTAGCTAAAGCTTGCAGCTCCCCCACTTTTTTCTGAGGAACGTTGGTATAAATTTCCAAAGTTCCTTCCCGGATCAACTTCATTACCTGCAGCGCTTCGAATTCAAACCGCCGGACGGTCAGCGGACGTTCCACCAATTCCCGCTGTACCGCCGGCGTCAGATAAAATTTACCATTAAATCTCTTTTTCAGTTCCGGCAGAAGCCACATTAACCTGGACATGACTAATGAGATGACCGGTCCGGCATCAAAAAAAAGGACGGGGCTCATGGGCTAACTCCAAAAAGTTTTAAAGCTTGCTGTAAGCGTTTTTCCGCCGGGTACTTTTCATCGTGTTGCGCTAAGACCATCGTTTTTCCCGCATACTGCTGTAAGTCCCAGTTGGAAAGGCCCATTATTCCTGCTGCCTGCCCGATAGACAGGCCACGCTGGAGCAGGGAAGCGCCTTTCTTGATTCGGGCTGCCTGCATCACGTCTTGTAGATGCTCCTGAACTTTCGCATTGGAACGCTTGACAATTTCAAACAGGCGCTTGACGCTGCTATTGTATTGGCCCAACTTATAGGTCTTGAGGGCATGGTAGGTAGTATGAAGCTCATTCCAAATATCTTTATAGTCCTTATCGGAAATCGAGGGGACAATTTTATATAAAGAATAGAGCAGAACCGTTATTGACACCAGCTCTAAATCTTTCTGCACGGCTACATCTTCAATGGCATGGTCACTCACCAGCTTTAATTCTTCGATATCCTTTGCTTCCCGGTCTTTCAGGATGGTTAAGGCTCGCTGCAGATCGTACAGAATCTCCTTGCGGATCGCCTCTTTCATGGTGAGGAAGGAGAAGGTCCACTTTTATTAAGGTTTGGGTTAGATTTTTAAAGGAGCAGACCAATCAAAGCTCATTCCGGGCCTGTAGTCCAATCCGGCTAAGACATCGCCTTCGCACAACTTTTGGGGTAAGCCAACTGCCTGACCAAAAAAGTTTAGAAACAGGCGAGGATCCGGGTTCAAATCCCGGCAGGTCCATTTACCTATAATCCACTATGAAATTCACACGTACTATAACTCTCGCCGTACTACTCTCTCTTCTCTCCCGAAATGATTCCGAGGCTACACCTCCTCAGGTCTCACCTGAAATGAGCCAGGCTAAATTTAAATATATTGATGACGATCTCCGAGAGCTGGCCGAGTTAGCAATGAAGTGTGGGGATAAAGTTACCTACGAAAGAATAGGCTATTCACAAGGAAAACTAATCCGCTACTCTGTTGATTATTATGGGCTGGATGTTCCTGTCATTCCTGACGGAAATAGAAAGTTGGGATTACCATTCCCTCAAAAGGTATTTTTTCGTTTCATAGATGGAACGCTCCAAAAAGCCCCTAATCAGGTGGTGGATAAGGATGAAGACTTTGAACTGATGGGTAAAGTGGCGAGCTATCACGGATGCAGCTACCACGGTGACAATTTATTGAAAAAATGTGAACTGATAGAACCGCTCCCTGGTATTTTTATTCCCTCAATTGACGGGTATGGTAAAAGAATACTTGAAGCTATACAATACATTAAAGATAATGTTTCCCCTCAGTGCTATGATAATAATTTTCCAGGAGTGTAAAGTGAATTCAACCGTTCCTTCTACGACTTACAATGATATTTACTAGCCACTCTTTACCCGTCCCCCCACGCTTAAAAATTTTTCCGCAGAAAAATTTTTACCTGAAACTCTTCCCACAGCCGCAGTTATGCTGGAACTGGGGATTGCTGATCTTGAATCCAGAAGCCTGTAAGCTTTCCACATAATCAACCGTCGCGCCATTCAATTTGCTTAAGCTGGCTTGGTTGATGAAGAGCTGTACCCCTTTGTCAACTAGTATTAGGTCATCAGCGTGAGCCTGATCATCCACGTCCAGGGCATAGGTAAAACCGCTGCAGCCGCCGGGCTTGACGGAAATACGTAAAGCCTTCTTGTTGTTCTGGGTCAAAGCTTCCTTGATTTTGGCTGCGGCGTTATCAGTAACAATGATTGTAGCTGTCTCTCTTATCATTTCTTCATCTTTTTCACCTACCTTTTCCTGATTACGAGACCCAGATTTCTGGATAACTTCATTCAGTTTTGTTATGGCTTCCTGGATTTCCGCTTCTTCCATCCCATGCCCGCGAAAGCCGTCGCCAATGGATTCATAGGGAGAAACATGGCAGCCCAGACAATGCACGCCATAGCTCAACAGGGTTTCGATGACTTCTGGGTACTGCTCGATGACCTCGCCGATGAGGGTGTCAGGAGTGATGCCTTTCATGGTAGTGTTGATGGTGGCAGCGGGTGCGGTTGTCATATCCCTTATCTTTTATCCCCATCTTTATAAGATTTGTGGAAATTTGTAAACAATCTCGGTTCATCACTCGCTATCCCGTCAATCCCCATTCTCAGGAATTTCTTCATCTCTTCTTGGTTATTGCATACCCAGGCTAACACCCGCAACTTCCATTTATGGGCAGCAGCAATAAACGTCTTATTCACCAAATCATGCCGGGCAAAGATCCAGTCTACTTTAATCGCTTTACAGAGGCGGAAAAAGCCAGGAAGATTATAAATTCTGTTGCTGATGACTACAGCAGTAGGAACGGTAGGCAGGAGCTGTTTGATCTTCCTAACGGCCGGAGAGGAAAAGGAATGGATGAGGAGTTGATTCTTTATCAGGGCTTTGTTTTCAACTTTTTTTCCCGCTATTGCCTTATTTCTCCAATTCACCTTGTTTTCCACTACACCTTTCACCACTTCCACTACTTGCTTTACTGAATCTTTATCCTTAATCTCAAGGAGAGCAATGGCTTTATTCTTCCTGATGATAAATTCCAGCGCCTCTTTCGCCGTAGGAATCCTTTCCCCCTGGCCCGCATCGAGCTGTCTCAATTCCGCGAGTGTGAAATTATGGATATTCCCTTTTCCATTAGTCGTCCTTTCCAGCGTGGCATCATGAAAGACCACTAATTTCTTATCTTTGCTTAGGCGGGTATCAAATTCGATGGCGTTGGCTCCCGCTTTCAGGCCGGCGGCAAAACTGCGCAGCGTATTTTCCGGTTCGACAGCAGCGGCACCACGATGGCCGGCCAAAAGGAAAGGTGGCCAGTAAATTTCCTTTCTGATTGCTGCCTTTTTCCTGGGAGCTTTCGTTATGACTGCTTTGCTCATAGTCTCTTCCCCACCCCCTGCTTCCGACAAAGCTTTTCCACCGGACATTGGCTGCAGCTGGGAATAGGCGCCTTACAGATCGTTCGGCCCTGCGTCTTCAGCAGCCAGGGAAATTGCTTCCATTCCGATTTAGGAATGATTTTTAAGAGCTGTTCTTCTGATTTTTCGGCATTCTGGTCCGTATTCGTCCACCCTAAGCGATAGGCAACGCGTAACACATGCGTATCCACTACAATCCCTTCCACAATATCAAATGCATTCTGCAGGATGGCATTAGCCGTCTTTCGTCCGATGCCCGGCAACGCGGTCAATTCTTCCATTGTCCTGGGCACTTTTCCTTGATGTTGGTGTACGAGAATCTTACAGGCTTCCTGAATATGCTTCGCTTTATTCCCAGCAAAGGTGATGGTTTTGATGATGCCCGTGAGCTCTAATAGATTTGCTTTTGCATATTGTTCTGCAGTCTTATATTTTCTGAACAATACTGGTGTCGTCGCATTCACCACTTCATCTCTAACTTGCGCGGAGAGAATGGCAGCTACCAATAATTCTAAGGGATTGGAGAAGTGAAGGTAATAACGAAGGTCGGGGTAGGTTTTATGGAGAGTCTGAAGAGTCTGCAGCAGTTCCGGCGTTGGTCGGGGCATTGATGAGAAGAATAATTTAAAGGTTTAAATGCTTTACTTACACTCCTTACACTCCTTCCGGCCCCCTTTTCGGCGTGAAGCTTCGGCCCGCCTTAAGCGGCGTGTAGGTAAACCAATCCTCTCCGGTGATCGGATGAAAATAATCGGCTTCTTCCATCAAAATCTTAGCCGTCGTCTGCTGTACGGCGGCAATTTCCACCCGCACGCCTTCCGACTTAAGATGGCGAACCAGCTCCACATAATCCGAATCGCCGGACATAATGATAATCGTATCTACTTTAGGTGCTAGCTGTGTCGCCTTGATGGATAGGGGAATATCTGCTGATTTATGGCAGGGAACGACCGAGCCATAGTACTGCTGATGCAGCCGCTCGGCGAGCTTGGAAGAGATATTCTGCCCTTCGCGGAAATAAATTAAGCGGTTTAACCCCCGGCCATTCAGCAGCTTGGGAATCAGCTTGTCGAAATTGACCATGGTGTTAGTGGAGCGGGACTGTTCATGGATGCTGCGTTCAATGTTATTGCCATCACAGAGTATGGCGACGGATTGGTTAATCAGAATCTTTGGGCTGGACATCACCATTCACCTCTTTTTTGATCGCTTAATATTTATACTTCCGTTTACACTGATCGCAGACGACGGGCTTCCGGGCCTGCACGAGGACCCAGACCGCCCGGCAATACTTGCATTTTTGCTTAAATTGGAGTCGGGCCATAACAGCTTAAAAATGGGCATTATTTATAAGTGTTTGTGTTGAGAATTTTGCTTCGCAAAATTCTCGGGCGGGGGGGCAAATGAGAGAGGGTTTTGATTCGGCGTTGACGACGATGTATTTTACGGAGAAAAGCACGACTTATAGTGCAGGACCAAATTATTTGATTATTTTACCTGCACTATATTCCGAAAGACACAACTATTTTGATCACTTATTTGTGTCTTTCGCTATACTCAAAACCCTCTAAAACAAAATAAGAAAGAAAAAAGAATTATGTTCGCCGAGGTCTTAGTGTTTCTATAAACGTAGCTATTAAAACCGTGGCCTTCGTTTGGCATAGCAGTCGCGGCAGTAGACTGGCTTTCCCGCGGTTGGCTTGAAGGGAACCTTACAGGCTGCCCCACAGTCAGCGCAAGTCGCGTCATGCATTTCTCTCGGGCCGAAGTCTCGCTGGAAACCCCCGCCTCCTCGTTCTCGAAATCCCATTGTTGTACCTCCGTGTATGCGCGAAAAGCACAGCTTTCCGGCACAAGAAAACCCGCATTTGGCTGATTTTCATGATAACAATCCAAGAAGTATGCCTCCCCGTTGTTATGTTAAAGGCTAAATCAGCTCCCTATTTATAAATCTATGCTTGGTTGGTAATACTTCATTATTCTGAAGCGGCGGGCTGGCCCGGCCAAGAGTGGCGAGGCGAGTGCTCCAGACGATGACTGGAAACGAATATTCTGCAAAGATGGGAGCAGTTGGAGCACTCGCCGAGCGGCCTGCCAGCCTGCCGCTTCCGGTGAAGCAGAGGGCGGCCGCCCTCTGCTTCACTTAAGTGAAGTCTTACGCTCCATCCAAAACTATATAAAGCCTAAATATAACCTTCCCTACTGAAAAGAGGAATGATGCCCAAGACGCATCTTTATGTACTGATGGGGGTAATGCTCCTGCTTAGCGTAGCTGTAAGTATCTTAACTACTGCTGACATCAACAGCGGCTTTGTCTGTGGGCGAGATATGGATTGTTTTGATCTGGCGGAAGACCCTTCTCAGGTGTACTATTGTAACCAAGTAGAGGGGACGTGCTATCTCCAGGAAGAACAGGATGAGACTGCTTCCGCTGAGGCAACTCCAGAATCGATCGTGGAAGATACGCTTGCTCAAGTGCAAAGTGATGTTTCCGCTCTTCAGCAGAGTATTGACACGGTGAATGTCATCTCCGGTAACATTCAGGCCCGCTTAACCGGTATCGAGCAGGAGCTTAATAGCCTGCACAGCAGCAGTGGCGCGTTTTCTCAGCAGCTGGCAACACAAGGTAAAGCGGTCGAGACGGGCTTAACGGGGTTACAGAAAGAAGTGAATGAGACGAAGACGGAAGTAAGCATTCTGGGAGAAAGCTCTAAGCTGATCAAGTATATTTTCTTTGTCCTGCTGATTGCTGCTATCGCCTTAGGCTTGATCTACTATGTGAACCGGAAGACGCTAGCACTTGTTCATCCCCATGTTGTAGGGTATATCACCAGACACATCCGGGAAGGGAAAAAGTTTTCGTTCATCAAAGAAAGTCTACAGAAAGCGGGCTGGACGGAGGAAGAAATCGCCCGGGCTTATACGGAAACTGTCCGACAGAATTATCAGAAGTATGTGCAGCAGCGTACGGGCATGGGGGCAGCAGAGAGTGCGGTGGCCGGTAAAGCGGCAAAACCGGGAGCGGTACCGGGAGCAGCGCCGGCTGCGGGGAGGCTGGTAGCAGGACTGATTACCCCCAAAAGACAAGATAAAAATAAAGTCATTGGTATTGCTGTTGTCACTATTCTGCTACTGATCGGAGTCTTTTTCTTGCTTTCGGGAACAGTAGGGAAAGCGGTATTTTATACCCAGGAAGTTAAAGGGGAGACTAAAGAAATCGTGCAAAAAGTTGAATGTACCCCTCCGCATATCCTGACGCCGGCTGAAGATGCCTGTTGTCTGGATGTCAATACTAATAACATTTGTGATACCACGGAAGAGCGTCAGGCGCAACGGCAGCCATCTTCCGTTTCGGGACAATGCACTGATAATTTACAGTGTGAGACGAACGAGTTTTGCCTCAATGGTCACTGTGGTCAGCCCCTGCAGATCTACAAAGGCAGCCCTGTCTGTGGGAAAATCTGTAATTATTATGCTTTGGTGGTTTCAACGAGCGACGGAGAAACCTATAATCTCAAGCCCAAACGGGGAAGTTATAGTTGTGTTGGTGCTTTAGAATGGAAAATCATGGAGAATGCTGATCATTGCCAGGGAGAGAAAGCGATTGTACCGATTAGCATCATCATGAAACAGCCGGGAGAAATCATCAGCGAGCAGGTCATTACCCTCAAACGGCGGGAGAGTAAAGAGATAAAGCATCCTACTCTTCCTTCCTGTACGCTGACATTGACCATGGACGAAATTTATGAATTGTGCACTTAAACCAGTGAACCTAAACAAAAACAATTGGGCATTTATGCCTTCTTTAACTTAAGATTTGCAGTAAAGGCCGGCGTACTTTGCAGCTCTTTCCGCAGCCGGGCGAGCTCTTCGTCCAGCCGGACGAGCTCACTTTTAGGCGCTGGTCTTTGCGCTTCAACTTTTCGGGCGATCTGCTGCACCTCCCGGTAGGCCCGTGCTTCTTCCGGGGAGGATGGGGATGGAGAAGGTTGCGTAGTACTTCTCTTCTGTATTTTCTGCCAGAGACGATTAATGCCGGGGGCTTGCTGTTTAGGCTGCTGGTTATCGAGAGCTGCAGAAGACCCACGGGAAGGAATTTCTGTTTTGATCACGGCCTGCTGAGGTGTGTATAATGGCAATTTCGAAAGCTGTTCCTGGACACGGATCAATTCTTGATCTAACTTTAGTTTACCGGGGCGGGCCACGGGCGGGGGAGAAATTGGCGTAGGCAGCGGACCTTTCACTGGCGGCAGTTTAGGAGGAGTTTTAGCGGAAATTTTAGGAAGGAGTGGTGCCGGCTGACGGAGAGGCGGAGGCCGACTAATTGGGGTAGTCGATGGTGTAATAGATGATGTAGTAAAAGGTGTAGTAAACGTCAGTTGTTTCGACGTGAGCAGGGCAATAATAATCATTTCCAGAAGAATCACGATGATAATAATGATGCTGGCAAAAGCCAGCTCTACTAATGGCACATCTATCCCTAAGACGATCATAGTTCAATGGGAATAGTTTAATAATTATAAATGTTTCTATGAGGGTTTTGAATAACCCCTAGTTTCAGCAGAAATACGTCGTTGTCAACGTCGCCTCAAAACCCTCCGGCGTGGGGTACGTGGTCCTATTATACCGTTGAGAAGAAGTCTGGTTAATAAGTGATAATAAGTGATAGGATTTTTATCTGTCCTCTCTCTCCCCCCACACCAGAAAATTTCGCTTTGCGAAATTTTCTGGGGAAAACCTTTTTAACCTCTCCCATATTCATTCCCTTCATGAGCTGGTGGAGCCGGTTATTTCCTACAGAAGCGGAGCCTAAAGTAGAGGTACTTAAAGATATCCAGGTTATCCAGGAATCTCTGCGTGAGGTGCCTGCGGAAGCGAAAATCCTGCTCAAAGAGCTACAGCAGCTGGAAGAGCTGGAAAAGGAACGGCAAGTCGCTCGGGAGAGCGTGGTCCCGGTTAATCTGGAAGCACAGGCCAGGATTCTCGATACCATTCTTCAGCGTTATGAATTTTACCAGAACGACGTGGATATTAACGGCATCCGCGTCAAACAGGTTGCCCGGGAATTCCTGAAGAAAGCTCGGCACGCCGGACTGAAGGAGTTGGTGAATGAGAAAAAGAAGGATATGAAATGGCAGTTTGATTGGTGAGAAATTTTTCTGCGGAAAAATTTCTGAGCGCGGGGGTAGGGTGAGACGGGGTGGGGAAATTTAAAATATTTACCCTAAAAGATGGAAACAAGATGAAAACAAGCGATATGTATTCTGGTGAAGAGCGAGAAGGGGAAACTCTAGAAGAGAAAATAGAACAGAAAATAGAAGAGAGGAGAGGATCTACGCTAAACACCCCACCCCGCTACAAAAAAAGCAGCAATTTCTTAGACTATGCTCTCCCTTTCTCCTATCAGGAGCGCTGGGAACAGGCGAGGAAAGATATTCTTAAATTCATTCCTTCCACGACGATGAACAAGTTTCCCGTCCAAGGCAATGAAGGGCTCTACGGCTGGACCATTCGGGGAACAAATAAAGTCAATATTCGTGATGATCTGCATTCGCTCCAGAAATTGGAGACAGATATTCATGAGTGCACCCATACACCGGATGAGTACGAGACCAGAAGAAGGACGGAATGGAAATTGCAGGCGCTGCTGCCGGAGGAAAGGAAGTATGGGGGTAAATTAAGAGAATATATACTTTAGCTAGAAATGAACCTCTCCCAGAACAGAAGAACTATTACCTTAACTTACAAACACTTTATACTTCTCCTTCCCTTCAATCTCCGCCATGATCCGCCTGACCACAATCGTCTTAGGATCCGGCAACAGCTTCACCCGGACCTTTAAATCTTCAAAATTATCAAAGGGCTTTGCTTTCCTGGCCTCAAGAACTTCCCACATGTGCTTCTTGCCCATCCCGGGAAGAAGTTCCAGCTGATGCATGCGCATGGTCAAGGGCTGTGCCTTATTGAAGAAATCAATGAATCTCTTTTCATCGTTGCCGATCACCTGCTCTAAGGCATGCGGCAGCTCGTTTTTGGCGGTAGCAGTCAGCTTCTCAAACGGGATCCGTCCCTTGATGTGGTGGATCTCTTCCCGCCGGCCTTCGCCGATATACACTTCCTGATAGGCCTGCAGCGGCACGCCTTTCTTGGGGATCAGTTCCAGCAAAGTTAAATGGCTCAAGCCCAGCACCTGCACGATCGGCCTCTTGAGGGTAGCGGTATCAAAAGGGTAGCCGTGTTCCAGATAATCTAATACTAAAGCACGCTCCTCTTTCAGCGCTGATGGGGGGGCTGGGGTCATAGTTAGGTTTGGCGTGGGGGTTTGGCGAAGGACTCGTTTTCATAGGTAATACTCTTACTATTAATAAAAATTGCGTTTGCCACCGTGCACCTTCACTATTTTAAGAACTCGTTGACTGTGTTAATGATACTTTCTTGGTCTTTCTTAGGTAAGCTCAGTGGGTAGGCCTGCAGCACGATCTTTAAGTCATTCACGCTCTTCGGCAGGAAATCAATGATCTTAGTGAGGTGTTCTTCTTTTAGCCGGGTCAACTGCAATTCCACTAATTTTTTGTGCAGGCTCTCTTTCTTAGCCAGGGATAACTCGACAAATAGCTCTGCATACTCCTTCACTCGCGTGGAAGGGAAGTTAAGTTCGCTATCCCGCTGCTCAATCCCGGCCAACGTTTTCTTTACCTCGGCTAAGGCTAACGGTTTCTGTTCCAGGAATTGAGGGCTGACCATGTTTTATTTTTTATGTTTATATCTATTATTTTTATTTCATTTATTGCTCTCTCTTTTATTCTCTTCACTCATTGCTTCTTTAGGTGAACGGGATGCACATACAGCGTCTTTTCCAGCTGGCCGTCGGTAATTCTGACTTCATAGCAGAATCCCCGCCGTCCGGTAACCGTTCCCGTCGTGCCATGAAAGCGCGGAAAAAACCGGCCGTGCTGCATCGCGGAATTGATTTTCAGGCTGACTTTATCGCCGAGCTGGTAGCCCTGGAAATACTGGCTGAGGGGAATTTTTCCCCGTTCGCGGTAATGCCGCTTAAACTTATGGCGGGTCTTGCGCTGCTGGGTACCGATGCGTTTGACCATATCCTGCTTCATTATGCCATTCGTTTATAAATATTTCTGGAGAATTTTGCTGCGCAAAATTCTCGGCATGGGAACGGGAGTAAGGACAATTAACGGAATAATTAACATAAGCAAGTTTGACAGAAGCGGTTTTAACAGAGGCGGGTTTAGCAGAACCACCGTACCCCGTACTGGAGGGTTTTGATCAGGCGTGGAGAGCGACGTATTTTACCTCGATGAGTACTGGGTATTCAAAATCCTCTCTACTTCAACACCACGCTACTAGCAACCACTTCCTTCTTCCCCTGGTATTCCTCCACGGTTCCCACAATTTCAACGTAATCCCCGACATTCAGAAACAATTCTTCCGGGGGAAAGATCACGACCGGCGTCGTCTCTACCCGTTCTCCTTCCACCACCATAAAGGCAACTTTGTCCTTCATCTGCAGGGATTTGATCCGGCCTTGCAACTGCACTTTTTCTTCCGGCAGGTTGACTTTTTCCAGCGCCCGGAGATCAAATTGCCCCGCGTAGAAGAAGAGAAAAGCAAGGCCTAGAATGGTAGCTGCTAATGATATTTTCAGGAGCGTTTTTTCGTTCACGGGATAAGAAGAAGGCCAGCGCGGTTAAATAGTTATCGCTCCTCAGGACTTGATTCGGGAAACCTGACCATAAGTCAAGGAAAAATGAGCTGGTTTTGAAGCGGGGTTGACCGCGACGCCTTTCACCTCGGCGAGTACCGGTCATTCAAAACCAGCTCATTTTTCTCCTAAATCTTTATAAACTTGCCCTTTCCTGTCTATGCTATGTCTACTGAACGCCGCCAGGAATTGCAGGAGCAATTGTATCAGCTGGAGCGCCGGATCCGGCCGTTGGAATGGGACGCAAACCGCAACCAGATCAATGAATTTAAGAAAGCGGAACTCGCTCGCTTGCTGGTAGAGCAGGCTTCGCTGGCGAATGAATTAAAAAGTTTAGAGCAGGCGCAAGCAGCGGAAAACCAAGCTCAATCGTTAGAACCTGCTCTTAAAAATGACTAAAAAATGATTAAAAAATGACTAATAACAATGACCGAATTTAAACTCGTCATCGGCAGTAAGGACGGCAAAACCGCACAGAAAGAGCTGAAAAGCCCGGAAGCAGATAATCTTCTCAAGAAGCGCATCGGTGATGTGGTTGCCGGGGATCAGATGGGCTTAGCGGGCTATGAATTTCAAGTAACTGGCGGCAGCGATAAATGCGGTTTCCCCATGCGCAAGGGCATCCAGCAGCCGCGGAAGAAGATATTGATTGGTAAAAGCGTCGGGTTTAGGGGAAAAGACAGAAATGGCAACAAGCAGCCGGGATTGATCAACCGCCGGACGGTCTGTGGCGAGATGGTCACTAAAATCATTCATCAGGTGAATGTGAAAGTTCTTAAGGAAGGTGCTCAACCGTTAACGCCAGTGGAAGAAGTAAAGGCAGAAGTAAAAGTGGCCGGGTGAGGAAAGAATATGAAATATGCTAAGGATGCAGAAGGGAAAGGGATTTTTTTGTTTGCGCAGGAGGAAGCGGATATCTCTGTCCGCGCTCTGAAAGGCGATTCCTGGGCGCTCATCATCGATGATCTTTTGAAAGCGAAAGCGATAACTAATTATCTCACTGAAAATAAACTAGCGCTCTCGGACGATGAAGAAACCCGGGCAAAATATGTTGATGCCATTCAGAGATTAGAATTATTGTGTCAACGTCGTATTCCTCAAAACCGAGAAAGTCCTTTGTGGGTAGATTCTGTTCCTTTTTCTGAACTTCAGAAGGCGTATGGAACTGTAAATAGAGACTTAGTTGCGCGACTCTATGGTGGTGTGCAAAGGGAAGGCGAACGCTTGCGGCTGAGATGATGAACGTAATTGTTTAGCTTTCTGAAGTGGCGGAGCATCCTAAAGTCGAAATCTCTACGGTTATTAAATCTGGCGCGTTGCGAGGGGTTGCTCCCTACGGGAACGCAGCGCCTACGGTTTAACGTCGAAGATTTCGAAGATGCTCCGCCACTTCTGAAGCGGGGTGAGCACCGCCTCGCTCTCCGCTTCAAGGAGCTTAGTGTGGCACCTCCCCGGATGCTTTGCGGATACGCAAGTCCCGAAAATCCCGTAGATTTTCGATAGGGCAACCCCCTCCACAGACTGAAGCAAACTTCGTTTGTATCGCTCGGTAATTGGTGCTCGCCCCGCTTCCGAAAGCTAAACAATTACTGATGAACGCTATCTTTTTATAGTTGCTCTCTTTTCTAAGAGGCATGAGCCTCAACGACCAGCTGAAAGCAATCAATACTGCCATTACCAATTTCTTCTCTTTTATTGGCGGCAAACTCAGTAACTTCCGGAATCTCACGCTGGGCGAGCAGCTTTCGTATGGCAGCATTGGCGGGGGACTGCTGTTGATCCTGGTGGCGGTAGTGTTGTTTATTGTTTAAATTGTTGTCATTAAAATTGGAAATTGTTGATCCACAATATTGGAGTGTTGATTTGGATAAATGGTTCAGAGTTTTGGGATATTATCATCATGGTTCAGAATTTGAGACTGTTAATGAAGAAGTGATGAAGGAATTATCTTCGCTATAAATCAATTATTTCTTCTCTTCAATTAACTTCCTCTGCTTTTTCTTCTCGGTTTCGGTAAGATAATTCTCTGGAGTCGATACTTTTCGGACACTTCGCCGCTCTAATTCTTTTCTTGCCACTCCTGCTACTGTCCCACCTTCCTTTGCTGCGTCCTTATTTTCAATAAACCATTGAGCATCTTTATCTCTTGCGATTCTGGTAGTGGCAGCTTCTCCCAACATGGTGAAAATAAGCTCTAAATCATTCATATGATCTCTCAAGTTCTCTTTTTTCAAGCAAACCCCTCTTCTTCCATTCATCAGTTAACTCATCTCTAATGGCGATTCCCCTTACTCTCTTCTCTATCCAGTCATCAGAGTAGCCTTTAGCTTTGTAAATCTCCTTCATGCGTTTTTGGGCTAGTTCTGGGTTCTGGATTTCTAGTACCCTATCGTATCCTACTTGAGCTAACCACTGCTTAAATGGCTCTGCTTTTGGAGAGGGAATTGATTGGACCATTCTGAACATATTTTTAGTATTAGCACAGTCTGTGAGTCTCAATTTACCATCATCAGCCATTAATTTCAACTGTCCGATTTTTTCGGACACTTCAAAACCCTCCTCTTGGAGCTTGGTTTTTAGGTCGGACCAATACTTTCTGGCTCTGTCTGTTTGGGTTAACGCCCCCACAATATCAACTACTGAGAACCACCATTCATCATTAAACCAAGTCCGCCTAATCTGCTTTCCCTGAAAGAAAATTAACCCTTTTTGTGATTCATCCACCATCTTAACAACTAAAAATAACCTTCAATTTAAATACTTTCTTACGAACAATTTGCATTCTTTTCAGTGGCAGGGAATTGACCTGGCGGTAGATTCTACGAAAGGTTTTGATTACCGGCCATTATTTGCTATATTCACACATTTCGGGTCATATTTATCATATAACTCCCCTGTCGAAACAGTTAAATATAAATAAACCAAGACAATCCTGCATTTAAAATGGGCGATATCCTCTCGGTTATTACCTCCCGCCGGACGGTAAAGTATTTTGAGCCAAAGTTTGTCTCCTGGGAAAATATAGCGAAGGTGATTGACGCGGCTAGGCATGCGCCTAGCTCAGGCAACCTTCAGAATTGGAAATTTATTGTGGTGTTAGAGCCCAGCTTAAAGGAAGCGATCGCTTCCGCTTGTTATGAGCAATACGAGATCGTCCAGGCCGGCGTGCTGATTGTTGTCTGCGCTGAACCGGAAAAAGCGGAACGTTATTATGGTACCCAGGGACAACGCTTTACCATCCAGAATTGCGCTGCAGCCATGCAGAATATGCTTTTAGAGGCCCATTCCCTTGGTTTAGGTACCCGCTGGATCGGCGCCTTTGATGAGGGGGAAGTACGCTTAACCTTAAAAGTTCCCGATGAAGTGGGCGTACAGGCGATCATCGCCCTGGGGTATGCCAAAGATGTTCCGGAAAAGCCGCCGAAATATCCTTTGGAAACTATTATCTATTTCCACCGCTGGCGCAACAAGATCCGGGATCCGGCAAAATACATGAATGATATTGCCACGATTTTAGCACGGAAAGGGACAGCAGCTAAAGAAGCGATAGAAAAATCTGGTCGTTTTTTTATGGAAAAAGGAAAAGAGGGCCTGGCTAAATTATCTAAATTATCGGGAAAATCAGAAGAATCAGAAAAAAATGAAAGATCAAAAAAAGGCGAGGAAAAAGAAGAAGTTGAGCAGGAAGAGCTGCCGTAATGCTTTTCGCCAGGGATTATGTGCGTGATTTTGTAAGGTACTACCGCTAGTGTCATTAAACTATAAAATTCTACTAAATTGTTCACCAACGGTCAAATTTAGGCTCCATTTATATACTGCACCAGCGAAATGTTTAAATACCGACTTATAATTACTGGGAGAATATAAAAAGATGTTTACAAAGGCTGGTAACCTTTGTTCACACTCATTTCAAGTTTAACATAACCATCCTTGTGCTGGTAACACAGGTTGGTGTAATGTTGGTGTTGGTATAAGCTGTTTCTAGGAGTAGGAATATCAAAGTGATATATATACTTTTGCATTTTGCAAAATATATGTTGCAGTGATGTTTTCTACATCGTTGATGTTATCTACATCAATCAGAGATAGATTGATCATAACTGATCATAAACAGGAGGAAAAAACTGAGGTGGTGTAAAATGGAATTTTTAGTGGAAAAGGCGCTCGACAACTTTTCGGGCAACGACAACGGATTTGAAAACATGAACCAGGCCAACATTAAAGTGATTGGCGTGGGTGGAGCGGGCAACAATATGGTCGGCTGGCTCTATAAGAAGGGCATTAAAGGCGCTGAAATTATCGCGACCAATACTGATTATCAGCACCTGAGCATTACTGGAGCGGACAAGAAGTTCCTCATCGGGAAAGACTGTACCCGCGGCTTAGGCTGTGGCGGCTTTCCCAATAAAGGTGCGGAAGCAGCCCAGGAATCCATGATGAGCCTTAAGGAATCCCTGAAAGGTTCGGACATGGTCTTTGTCTGTGCCGGGATGGGCGGCGGAACCGGAACTGGTGCAGCACCGGTCGTAGCTCAAGTGGCTAAAGATACCGGCGCCATTGTGATTGGGACCGTAACCATGCCTTTCAACATTGAACGGGCTCGCTGTGACAAGGCAGAATTTGGCTTGCAGCAGCTTAGGCAGGTTTCCGATACGGTCATTGTGATTGACAACAACCGCCTAGTGCAAATCGCGGGGAATTTACCGATTCAGCAGGCCTTTGCCGTAGCTAATGAATTGATTTCCACGATGATTAAAGGTATTGTGGAAACCATTGCCGTGCCCAGCCTCGTAAACCTGGACTATGCCGACGTCCGGGCTATCATGTATAATGGCGGGGTAGCAGCGATTGGCGTAGGCAGCTCTGATACCAACAGCCGGGTCGAGGAAGCGGTTAAAGGCGCTCTCTCCAACCCCTTGCTGGACATCAATTATGAAGGCGCTACTGGTGCCTTGATCCACGTGATCGGCGGGCCGGACATGACCCTGGATGAAGTTTCCCGGATCGGTGAACTGGTCACGGAGAGCCTGGATGATGATGCCAACGTAATCTGGGGAGCAAGGGTTGATGATAACATGAAAGGGAAGTTAACGGTCATGACCATCATCACCGGCGTCAACAGCCCCTGGATCCTGGGTAAAGTGGATGCCAAGCGCACCGAGCACCGGGCCAAGGCCTTAAGCCGGGAGCTGGGCATTGAGCTGGTATAATATTCATTTGATCTTGCCGGGGTCTTGTTCTGAACACCACCCCCAAACCCCTGTTCAACCTCCCCTTGGCAAGATTTTTTTATTTTTTAAAATTTTTTAAAATTTTTCCCGCGGAAAAAATTTTGAGCGTGGGGAGCAAATAAAATACTTTTCTGGCAAATCTTTAAATAACCATCCATAATTCTCCTCATTCTATGAGCAAGGATAAAGATACTAAGGGCCTCACCGCCAAGAAAGCGGACGATTTTTCTGAATGGTACACTCAAGTAATCACCAAAGGCGAACTGATAGAATATGGACCAGTCTCCGGCTGCTATATCTTACGGCCAGCAGCCTATGCTATCTGGGAGAAAGTACAGCAATTCCTAAACCAATTGATCAAAGATGATGGCGTCAAGAATGCCTATTTCCCGTTGCTCATTCCCGAAAGCCTGCTAACTAAAGAAAAGAAGCACGTGGAAGGTTTTAAAGCGGAAGTGGCTTGGGTGGAAACGGGAGGCAATAGTAAACTTCCGGAACGGTTAGCGGTGCGGCCCACGTCCGAGACGATCATGTATGAGGCTTACGCTAAATGGATCCGCTCGCATAAAGACTTGCCTTTGCGCTTAAATCAATGGAATAACGTCGTGCGCTGGGAATTCCAGCACCCTGTCCCTTTCTTACGGAGCCGGGAATTCCTGTGGCAGGAAGGGCATACGGTCTTTGCCCGTAAAGAAGATGCGGTGCAGGAAGCTCATAAAATATTGAGCTTTTATGAACGGGTATTCCGGGAGCTTTATGCTTTACCTATCCTTTCAGGGAGGAAAGCCGAGAGTGAAAAATTTGCCGGTGCGGATTTTAGCTTGTCCCTGGAGGTCGTGCTGCCCAATGGCAAAGCAGCTCAGGGAGCTACTTCGCATCACCTGGGACAAAATTTCTCTAAAGCTTTTGGCATAACTTTTCTGGATGAACAGCAGCAGCAACAGTACGGCTGGCAGAATTCCTGGGGTATAAGTACCAGGTCTATCGGATTGATGGTGATGGTGCATGGTGATGATAAAGGGTTAGTGTTGCCTCCTCGCATTGCGCCATTACAGGTGGTGATTGTTCCCATCCTATTTGATGATTCTAAAGCGAAAGTGCTCAAAGAAGCCCATGCTCTGAAAGAAAAATTACTAAAAGCGGGCCTTTCAGTTTACCTTGACGACCGTGACGGCTATACGCCCGGCTGGAAATTCCATGAGTGGGAAGTGAAAGGTGTCCCGGTGAGAGTAGAGCTTGGTCCTAAAGATTTGGAGAAGAAGCAGGTTATGATGGCTCGGCGGGATACGGGGGAGAAGGGAGAGAAGGCAGAGAAGAAGGCGGTTCCCCTTGCGGAGGCGGATAAGCGTGTCGTGGCACTGCTCGAGGAAATTCAGGAAAATCTGTACCGAAAAGCGGAGGAGAAGATGAAAGAGAGCATCAGTGTGGTCACTTCCTGGAAAGACGCTGAAAAGCAGCTGGCTGCCGGGAAAGTGCTTTTGGCTCCCTGGTGTGCGGAGGAGAAATGTGAAATAGTAATCAAAGAAAAGAGTAGCGGGGCAAAATCATTAAATGCGCCCTTCCAGCACCAGCAGCCCGCTTTGAAGAGGGGGCAACCCTGTTTTGCCTGCAAAAATCCCGCGCAGGAATGGTTCTATTTTGGGAAAAGTTATTGAGACCACCCTATACTCCTTCTGTTAATACTATTAACCAAAAAGTTTAAATAGTTGGTGTAGGTTATTGCTGATAACATGAACGGAACAGCTTTGATTATCCAAGAGAACTTTCAGGAGTATTACGAACTAGCTCAGGATGCTTTGAGCAAGAAAAAGTGGAATGGCGCAGTTACCCTGTTCTACAAAGCTCTCGTCGAACTATGCGATTATGCTTTATTCCAAAGCCTGGGAAAAATTGGTGCTAATCACACCGAGCGCTTTGAATTACTGCAGCGGCATCAGCCGGAACTCTATCAGATTGCCCACCAGCTTTTCCAGTACTATCGTGATTCCTACTCCAAACGGATTTCACCAACTATTGCCGGGGTGATTAAAGAACATGTGGACGCTGCCAAAAAACTGGTCTTCTCTCCGCCAAAAATGTAAAAAATGGATTCAGAAAGAACAGGTACTAGATGTAGTTTTATTTGGCAGCTCAGTTCGGGGAAAACGGACGCCCCGAGACATCGATCTTTGCATTTTATTAAGAAATGGGCAAGAAAAAAGAACGTTGGAATTAATTCAGTCGCTTCATCAGCATCTTGATACTTTAAAACTGAAGTTTCATCTTACTGCCCTTACTGAAGAAACCTTTATTCAAGGAAAAGAAACCATTATCGCCACCTTACTGCAGGAAGGGATAAGCTTGGCCCGGGGAAAACTATTCAGCACGCGCTTCGGGCTAATCCCTTATTCGCTCTTTTTTTACTCTTTACAGGGAGCTTCCCCTTCTCGGCGGGTTCGGTTTCATTATCTCCTGCGTGGTCGGGGAAAGAGAACCGGCGTCCTCTCGACGCTGCAAGGGGAATTGCTTCGAGATGGAATCGTGATGGTCCCGACGGAAAACGAAGATACCTTCCAGGAAATACTGCTGCAGTGGAAAGTGACCTTCACCGGGCGGAGAATACTGGCATTCCCCCTTCGTTAGTATCATTAACCTTAATGGTTATAATTCTCTTTTTAGTTATTACTATTAACAAGAGCTTACTGAAAGATCCCGGCCGCTGCTCATCAAGGAAAAGAGTGGCGGGGCAAAATCATTAAATGCACCTTTTAAAGAGCAGCAGCCGGCGTTAAAGAAAGGGCAGGGCTGTTTTGCCTGTACTAAAGCAGCACGAGAATGGTTTTATGTGGGAAAGAGTTATTGAGAATTTTGCCGGGCAAAATTCTTGGGCTGGAAGACAGGTCATGTTTACCACTACCTAACATTTCAACTGTTTTTACTTTTTTATTTGTTGCAAATACCCCACCTCTTGAGGTGGTTGGGTTGAAAAACCATTCAAGGGTATTTGCAACATTGAAAATCCTAACCAATAAGATACCCCGCCCCTTGGGGCGATTGGGATTTTCATTTTTCTTCATTTTCTCTTCCCCACCCTTCACTTTTCCCAAGTAGTATTTTAGAAAAATTTATAAAGTTGAAGGGGTTATGAACACTTTATGCTTGAACAAATCCTGGCCAAGATTCAGAAGAAGGGCTGGAATGCCTATGAGATTGAAGCCGTGGAAAAGGCTACCAACAAGACCGTGGAATACGGGCCGGCCCAGTCTTTAGTCGTGGGAAAACTATATGTCCTTTTTCCCCGCGTGGCTGATCCGACTAGTCTGGGGCAAATTCAAGAAGCTCTGCACAAACTGGAAAAACAGCGTCCTTTTCCCTACGTGCAGTATCATGACCGGGTGCTGTCCATTCCCTATCTTTCGTTGCAGGAAAAGCAGCTGTTGATCCGACAACAGGAGAAGGTGGAGATAGGCGTCCGCTATGAAGATTTCTGTCACAGCCTCGATTCTCTAAACCTTGCTCCCCTCCCTAACTAAATCCTCTCCATAACTAAAACCATGGACAAAGACATCATCAACAAAGATACCATCAATAAAAGCCTCATCAATAAAGGCATCATCGACAAAGACATCGTCGTCCTCGGCGACATTGAGATGGGTGCAGGCAATCTAACGGATGATTTCATCAGCGATAAAGCTTTAGCAGGACTGATTCTTTCCCTGAGCAAAAAGGCCAGCGCAGTAGATTTAGTGCTGAATGGCGATACCTTTGATTTCCTGAAATGCCCTTCCCAGCTGAATCCGACGGTCTATCCCCGACACATTACCGCGGAGGTCTCTTTAGCCAAGCTTCAGCTAATTCATGCTGCCCATAAGCCGGTATTTTCCGCTCTTAAAACGTTTGCCGCCCAAGACGACAAACGCGTTATCTTTATCCTGGGCAACCATGACCATGACTTAATTTATCCCGCAGTACAGAAGGAAATTCAACGTTTGCTTGGTAATAATCTGTCAGGGAATAAAGATAACAATGAAGGCAATATTATCTTTCCCGGCCTTCATCACCAGGATGCTGGCATCTACGTCGAGCATGGGCAGCAATATGATTTCCTGTTCACGGTCAATTTTGAAAAGCTGTTCTTAAATCACCGGGGAAAATCAATTTTGAATTTTCCCTATCTGACTTTTGGCCTGATCAGCGCCTACATGCACCTGAAAGAACAGCATCCTTTCCTGGAACGCATTTTTCCCCGGCCGGCCTTGCTGACCCACCATCAGGTCATTGCCCGGGAATTCAGCAAGCATTCTTTCCGTTACTTCCTGAAATCCTTGCTTTATTACCCCTTCCGTTTTTACTCTGATCCAACCTATGCTTTTCCCAGTGGCATTGTCCGGGAGTTATATAAGCGCCTGCGCACGGTGCATTGGGACGTAGACGACATCACCAGCAAATTCCTGGAGAAAAGAGTCGTCCCGCACGACATCATCGTCCTGGGCCATATCCATGAAAAGCGTATTCAACGTAGCGGGAATAAAGTAATCATCCATCCCGGCAGCTGGCGCGACGAGTACGATTTCCAGGCCAAGACTCGGGAGCTTATCCCCAGAAGCAAGCGGTATGTTCATATCACCCGGCGGAAAGGAAAGTTGGATCATACGATCATTGACTTGCCGTTGCGGCGGAACATCCTGTCGTTTGATGAAGTGCTTAAAGATGAGTTCAAATACCTGCAGTTAGCAGTGCAGGAAGAAAAGAGTTTTAATCAGCAGAGTATTTTGGTGTATCGGTAATGGAGAATTTTGAAAAGCCTCCCTTTGGTCGGTTTTCAAAATTCTCCATTACCAACATAGAAATTCTACAAAAATAAGCTCAGTGACACCACCTCAGGACTGGCTAGCGACAACCGAGGCAGATACAGGCACATCTAGTTATCTATCCTAGCTATTCTATCTATCGATAACATCATCTATAACTCTATCCATAACCCCACCGATAGATTTAAAAACCAGAACGATGTTCCTCCCTCTGGCATGCCGGGACACGAGGACCAGGACAAGGTTACCGAGAAGATTCTTTCCCTGATTACTGCTGCTGCTGAACCGCTGGAGACCAAGGAGATTGAAAAGCAGCTTCAGAGCGTGACTAGGGTAAAAGTTCTCTATCGCTTAAATCTGTTACGCGGAGAAGGACTGGTCAAAGGCAAGGCCGTCGGCTCAGGCAAAGGAACCTGGATTTGGTGGTCGCCTCTGCCAACTGTTAAGGGAGGATCAAAATGAGGCCAATAACTCTTAGAGAGGTGGATAGGTAAAAGTATGGTTCCAACAAAAACTGATGACCTGTACTTCCAGAAAGCGCAGCTGGGGCAGCAGATCCGCACGTTGAAGAGATCACTCCAGCAAACTAAAACGGTGCTCGTCTCAACGTCTCAGAAGCGCTTCCGGAACTTAGAACAAAGCCAGCAAGAGGAATTAGAACGGGCACGACAGGATCGAGTGAAAGTGGAAAAGAAAATTCTGACTTTACAACAGCTTAACGCCCCGTCCTTGCTGCCTTGGCTGGTGATGCTGGGTATTATTTTCCTATCGATAGGGGTGGCAGTATATTTCTCGGTCGGAATCAGCAGTTCCGCAACCGTCCATCCCGTAACAGCGAATGAGACAATTTCCGCTGCTTCCACGGTGATGACGGGGGCCATGATTACCGGCGTTCCGGCTGCTGATGTTCAACTGCTGGTGGAAGGCCGGGAGCAGTACACCGCTGATGAACAGCCGACATTTACTGTTAAATTAGCGGAACGAAAAGGCAATCAACTGACGGGAAATTTTGTAGGCTTAACTTCCTCTTCCCAGGTCCAGGCCAGCGTTATCGATCCCAGTGGTGAGGAACGGGAAATACCCGCCAAGATTTCCGCTGGCTCTCTTTACCTGGCCCTGGAAAAGAGCCGGACTTTCCTGCCCGGCTTATACCAGCTCCGCCTTAAAACCAGCTATGGTGGCCAGGAGTATGTCCAGGAACAAGATTTCCGCTGGGGTGTGCTGGCGGTTAATTTTGATAAATCCATCTATCGGGAAGGGGAAGAAGTTTTCATGGGCATGGCGGCGCTGAATGATCAGGGAAAGATGGTCTGTGATGCTGATGTTGCCGTCGAGATCATCTCTCCGGACAATATCAAGGCCGTGCTGCGGACAGCAGAAGACACGATCACGACGAGCCCAGAATGCAGCGTCTACGGTGTTACTCATCTGCCTGATTACTATGCAACGTACACTACCAGCTCTCTGGGAAAATATCGTGTCACGGTTACGGCCACTACCTCTAACGGAATCCGCAGCCTGACGGACGAATTTACCGTCGGGGAAGCGCCATTTGACGTCCGGCGGAAAGGACCAACGAGGATTTACCCACCGGCAAAATATACGATGAATGTGGAGGTAACATCTTCAGAATCTTATTCCGGCTTCATTGTGGAATCCGTACCCGCTGCTTTTATCATCGAACCTACTTTTACCATCGAACCTTCTTCTGACTCTCCTGATTCTTTGGGCCCCTCGGACTTCACCGTCGGCATGGATGAAAACACGAAGGATACTAAACACCTTACCTGGAATGTTAACTTGGCTGACGGAGAAACCAAACAGTTTTCCTATTCTTTCCTTGCGCCGGACGTCAGCCCCGAGTTTTACCTTCTCGGACCGTTAACGATCGGCTCCTGGAAAGAGACCAGATTTTGGCAGCTGGCTGCAGACCTGCTGCCGACGCAGGGGGCGACCATCCTTAACTCTACCAACGAGCAGCGTAATACGACTCAATCCAACCTTACTATCTACCAGCAGAGCGTCACCACCGGACAGAATATCAAGAACATCACTAACTGGAGAATTAATAAGACTTCCATCTTACTGGTCAACATGCCCTTTGAAGGGATTAATGTAACCACTACCAATAATGCCTGGGATTATTCCGGCTATGGGTATAATGGCAGTGAAGTTAGTGGCATTGCCTGGAATTCCACTGCTGGATTTGACGGCCGGGGAGCATATGAATTTGACGGACAAAATGATCTGATTGTGCTTCCCAGTTCTTTTAATGCCCAGCCCAGTACTGTATTAACTATCACCGCCTGGATTTTTCCTAAAAATTGTAGCAACAACATGCGGATAGTTACGAAATCAGTTCAGCCTGCCGGGCCTGGTGACCAGACTGGTGCCATCATTTTTGATACCAGTCCCGGTGCACAGCAAACCGGTGGCTGTGGGCTAAGTTTTTCGTTTGTCAACAACACTGGAACACAGGAAACAACGCCTGCTTCCGGAAGAGTGTTGAGCAATGCCCGCGAATGGTATTTTGTGGCGGTTACCGTTAATAACACTAACCGAACCACCTACGTCAATGGCGACATTCAGACTTCCAATAATTCTAATTCTCTGGAGATTCCGGCCAGCCCCAGTTACAACTGGAGCCTGGGAGAGGTGGAAGCATACAGCGGTCAAGGACCCTTTCAGCCTTCGACGGTGTTTAACGGAACTATTGATGATTTGCGCATCTATAACCGTTCTTTGTCTCACGAGCAGATCATCGCCTTATGGAAAAATAGGACGGATTTAATGGTGGCGGAAGAGCTTCGTCCGGGACAAAACTGGAGCGCTATTGTGACTTTGAACAACGGCACCGGCGACGGGCAGAGCGTGCTTTCCAATCCGCTGCGTATCGTGGGCAATAACACGCCGACGCATGATAAGGCGCCGGTGTTAAACAGCACCGATCCAACCACAAATAATACTGATACTAACCTTACCCTCTATATCTTCACCCGCGATCCTGATCTTGATTCGTTGAAGAATATTACCAACTGGCTGCAGAATGGGACATCCATCATGTTTATCAACATGCCCTTTGAGAGATTCAACAGCAGCATTGATAATGTGGCCCGGGATTATTCGGGCTATGGGTATAACGGCACGAACCTTAGCGGTACGCTCTGGAACTCTACCGGCGGCTTTGATGCTCGAGGAGCCTATGAATTTGACGGGATTGATGACCGTCTCTTCCTCAATAATTCTTATTTAGCCCAGCCGACGATATTTTTTACTTTTACGGCCTGGATTAAGCATAGGGATTGCACTAAAGCGGGAAAGATTGCGGCGAAAGCGTCCGAAGGTGGCACTTCCGATGCGGGTATAATTATCATTGACACCAGCAGCGACGGCAGCACGGCCAACGGCTGCGGGTTACGGTTTTATTTTATCAATCCTTCTGCGGCACAGGAAACGACGGGCGCATCCAGCCGGCTGATGTCCGCCAATACCTGGTACTATGTTGCGGTCACGTTTAATAACAGCAACATGAGCATCTACATCAATGGCAACATGACCAACACTACTGCGGCCACCGTGGCCACTATCCCTACGTCGGGGTATAACTGGAGTTTTGGCGAACGAGAAGGGGCAGGATCTTCTGGCGTCTGGTATTATAATGGCACGCTTGATGATGTACGGATATTTAACCGTTCTTTGTCATCAGATCAAATTGTCGCGTTGTTTAATAATAAGACGACGCTCATTGTTTCCCAGGAATTACGTTCGCCCCAGAACTGGACTGCTGACGTTACGCCGAATGATGGAAATACGGACGGGACCACGCTGCGATCAAATCAGCAGATCATCAGGAACAACCGCGCTCCGGTCATCGATTCTATGGTGTTAAATACGACTGACGTCACCAAGAACGACACCAGCCAGAACCTGACGCTGTATTTTAATGCTACTGACGCGGACGGTGATTCTATCAAGAACATCACCAACTGGCTGCTGAATGGCACTTCGATCATGGTGTTGAACATGCCGTTTGAGAAGATTAATGGTACTGATACAAATAATGCCTGGGATTATTCTGGATACGGATATAATGGTTCTGAGCAGGGTGGAGTGGTCTGGAATGCAACCGGTGGTTTTGATGGGCGGGGAGCATATATATTTGATGGCACAAATGATTGGATCAGTCTTAGCGATACCCCCGCAATTAATCTTACTTATAATTTTTCTTTGGAAGTATGGCTAAAATTAAATAGCACCGGACCGAACTCCCGGCAAGCTTTTTCGCGCGGTGGCAGCACTCGTGCACTCTGGCTTTATGCCCCAAATACTGTAGGCTGGCTCCGTTTTGGGTTCAGTAATAGTTCTGGTAATAGTAACCAAGTGTTTTCTAATACGGTCATTAACGATAATAGGTGGCACCACGTCGTTGGAACTTATAATGGTTCATCCATTGCAATTTTTATTGATGGGGTTATTGATAATGTCGTAGCCAATATTCAGCGTCCCCAGTTTGATGCAGAAACCACCAGAATTGGAAGTGGTGTGTCCGAAAGCTATTGGAACGGTTCAATCGACGAGCTGAGAATTTACAATCGTAGCCTAAGTTACGAGCAGATAAAAGCCCTTTTCAACAACAAAACCAACTTGATCGTCTCGCAGGAA
This sequence comes from Nanobdellota archaeon, assembly GCA_038046425.1. Taxonomy (GTDB): domain Archaea; phylum Nanobdellota; class Nanobdellia; order Woesearchaeales; family GW2011-AR9; genus JAHFRS01. Next base: position 4,611 of record JBBSWG010000020.1, on the reverse strand, counting down.
TTGCGCTCTCCCCAGAATTGGACGGCGGACGTCACGCCGAATGATGGAAAAGTTGATGGTGCCTTTGTCCGCTCAAATCAGCAGATCATCAGGGACAACCGCGCTCCGGTCATCGATTCTATGGTGTTAAATACGACTGACGTCACCAAGAACGACACCAGCCAGAACCTGACGCTGTATTTTAATGCTACTGACGCGGACGGTGATTCTATCAAGAACATCACCAACTGGCTGCTGAATGGCACTTCGATCATGGTGTTGAACATGCCGTTTGAGAAGATTAATGGTACTGATACAAATAATGCCTGGGATTATTCTGGATACGGATATAATGGTTCTGAGCAGGGTGGAGTGGTCTGGAATGCAACCGGTGGTTTTGATGGGCGGGGAGCATATATATTTGATGGCACAAATGATTGGATCAGTCTTAGCGATACCCCCGCAATTAATCTTACTTATAATTTTTCTTTGGAAGTATGGCTAAAATTAAATAGCACCGGACCGAACTCCCGGCAAGCTTTTTCGCGCGGTGGCAGCACTCGTGCACTCTGGCTTTATGCCCCAAATACTGTAGGCTGGCTCCGTTTTGGGTTCAGTAATAGTTCTGGTAATAGTAACCAAGTGTTTTCTAATACGGTCATTAACGATAATAGGTGGCACCACGTCGTTGGAACTTATAATGGTTCATCCATTGCAATTTTTATTGATGGGGTTATTGATAATGTCGTAGCCAATATTCAGCGTCCCCAGTTTGATGCAGAAACCACCAGAATTGGAAGTGGTGTGTCCGAAAGCTATTGGAACGGTTCAATCGACGAGCTGAGAATTTACAATCGTAGCCTAAGTTACGAGCAGATAAAAGCCCTTTTCAACAACAAAACTAACTTGATCGTCTCGCAGGAATTACGTTCAGGCCAGAACTGGACCGCGGATGTTACTCCTAATGATGGCAAATTGGATGGTGCCTTTTCCAGGTCCAATCAGGTAATTGTTACTGCTGTTAGCGCTGCCTCTAACACTCGTCCCCCTGCGCCAGTTGCCGGCCGGCCCTTTAATGGCTCAGCAATAACTAACCGAACGCCTGCCTTTGAATGGGTTAATGCTACCGATGCCGAGGGCGATCCGATTTCTTACCATCTTCAGGTTGATGATAATATCCGTTTCACCAATCCGGAAATCAATGTTAGTGCTATCCTGGATCAGGCTTCCGTGGCCTCAGTCAATACCTCCTGGTTTTCCACGACAGAGTTGAATCCCGACACGAGTTATTACTGGCGCGTCAGAGCTAATGATAGCGGTGGATTTGGCGACTGGTCCGATGGCCTGGCGGTTGATGGTCCCGGTGATGCTCCCTATAATCTTTCTAATTTTACGGTGGATTCATTGCTCCAGATTGCCTTGGTTAACGATGCGGTTGAGTTTGGCAGTGTTGATCCCGGGACGGAAGTAAATACCTCTGATGGTGTCCCTCCACCTTTCCGGGCAGAAAATACCGGTAATGTGAATGTCAATGCTACGATTAACGCTAGCCGGTATTACACTTCTTTGGCCATCAATCGATCAGCATACCAATTCAAGATTCGGGCTAATGAAACCGGCGCCTTTGATACCGCGCTTTCGAGCACCGGTTATACTAATATGACTAATGTCACCACCGCTTACCACGTCGTGAATCTCACCTGGCGCGATGCTAAGAACGACTTTTTAACTGACATCAATCTTACTATCCCCAGCGATGAGCCTGGCGGATTCAAGACATCAACGGTGACCTTTACCTTTACGAGGAACGAATGAAATCAAAACCAATGAAACTAAAATAAAACCAATGAAACCAAAACGATGGCTGTGGGCCTTGGTCCTCCTGCTTACCTTTTCACTGGCGGCAGCCTTAGGCCTGCGCCCGGCTACTACGGCGATGGTTTTTGATGAAATCCGTGATTATAGCGGAACGCTCTGGGTCGTGAATAATGAAGGCAAAGAATTTTCCGTGCAGGTCGGCGTGGAAGGGGAAATGGGACAGTATGTCACGCTGCACACTTCCGAATTATCGTTCCGCAGCGATGATGCTGCTAAACCTATCGACTTTGAAGTTCACCTGCCGGAGAGTGTTCCACCCGGAGAATCACGAGCCGTGCTCGTCGTACAGGAAACGTTGGAAAAAGGGAGCCCGAACGTCATCTCTTCCCAGCTGGTGCTGAAACATAACATCTTCGTGCAGGGACCCTATCCGGACAAGTATATCACGGCAAAATTGAATTTCCATGAAAGCGGGCAAGAGATACGTTTTGTTTCCGAGGTAGAGAATAAAGGGAAAAAAGATATCGGCGTTCTTAAGACGACGTTCTATGTGAATGACCGGCAGCAGACGTCGCATGCGCTGGAGACGGAAGAGACCTCCCTGCCCACCAAAGAGACTAAGCTTCTTGATGCCCGTATCCCCAGGAGCCTCTTTGAGCTGGGCGAATTTGAAGTTTCCGCCGTGACGACCTATGATGACCAGAAAGTAGAGCTGGTGAAGAAATTAATCATCGGCCAGCCGGCGGTGGAAATAACTTATTTTGACCAGTATTTTACTGCCCATAAAATCAATCCCTATTCCATGGACCTGTTAAATAAGTGGAACCAGCAATTGGAAAATGTCTTTGTGGAGGTTGAGGTTAAAAAGGGAGGGCAGAAGATTGACCAGTTCCGGACGAAGTCTGTTGATCTGGAAGCGGAGATGGCTCAACGGATCAATGATTACTTTGATGCCCGGGATAAAGGGCCGGGAATCTATGCTTTTGATATGGTGGTCAATTTCTGGAACCTTGTGCGCGATGCCCAAAAGGCTTTCCATTTTGAGAGCGAGCTGCTGGCAGAAGGGGAAACAGCACTGTCTTCTTCCCTGGCCGGAAGGGCCAGCAGTAATTTCTTGGATAAGCAAAAAGCGAAAGTGGAATCATCCGAACCGAGATTGTATCTCCCAGGATCGTATTTCTCTTTGGTTGGCTGGCTCGTCGCAGCAGTTCTCCTGCTGGGCATCTTCTGCTATGTCTTCTGGCGCTACCGTCATCGGGAGGAGTATGAAGGCGGAAAAGATGCTCTTTAGGGCCGGTCGCCCTAAATCAGGACACTGCCCAATTTCATTTTGAGGTAATTAGTTACAACATAGTGGTACCATAGATTTATAAAGGATTGCAGTTTACTAACCTAGTACGGGAATAATATTCCTAAAAAAGAGTGTAGAACTAAGATATTTCAATAAAAAAAATGGGGTTGAAAGGCATGGTTCATAAGGGAAAGAGGAATGATTTTTCAAATAACACCGTATTGGTTATGTTGGGCTTGATAGTAGTGGCAGTTGTTATTGGCCTTATCTTCTACTTAGAGGTTCTCGATGAAGCTAAACCAAAAGTCATCGTCAACGGAGGAAAAGCAGTAGGGGAGGTTGCTATTACCGTTATTGCTCCTCCTACCGTGGAGAGTGAGGAAACTGGGGAAGTAGCTATTACCGTGATTAAGCCACCAAGATAAAAGTGAAAAGATTAAACTATTATGCTAACGGAAATAAAAAATAGGTGATAAAAATTAGCTAAATTCAAATAAGAGGTGAATTGAAATGCAAGAAATCTCGAATAGAACAATTGTAACTTTACTTACAATAGTCTTATTAGTTACGGTGGTTGGTACCATCGTCGGTGTAAGCAAGGTTCATCAACTAGTGGGAGTGTATGACGTTCTTACTGGTGCCCCTTCCTTTTCTTTTGCGGAAACTAATATTACAGTAAGTGCAATCACTTCGTTGTCGTTGGCAGGAGGAAATGGAACGGCAATGAGTTTTGGAACAGGATATGTGAATCAGACTTGTCAAGCTTGCCAGGTGGATAGTAATGCTGTTATTTCATCACTCTATCTTAATGGGTCTACAGTTTCTAGCAACAATTGCTGTGTTTCCTTCAGTTTTCCATCTAGTGGTTTCTTGCTGGAAAATACCGGGAACGTCAACCTTTCGGTTGGCTACACCTGTAGTGGCAATTGCACTCATAATACTTTCCTTGGTGGCGTACGAAACACTACTACCTCGGGAATGGAGATAAAGGTAACGCCTAATTCAGTCGCTAGCCAAGGTGGGGAGGAGGCAGCGTCGGATACTGCACCTTCCTGTCAAGGAGGAGGAACCACTATTCGTGATTCCAGCTGGAACATTACTAATAGTTCTGCCTACTCCGTCTGTCCTGGAACCTCTAATAACTTTCAGAATGGAAACTGTACTGGATTCCCAGCTCAAACTTATGTAGCATTTAGCAGTTACGGTCATTACCTCTGTGGAAACTCCAGCAGTTATCCGTTAGGGTTTGAAAATAGTCGTGATGCTGCTGTGGTGGACATCAACCTTTCGATTCTAACGGATTCATTTGCAACTGGTGGGCGGAGTTCCTTCCGTATAACATTTAATGGAACCTCTTCCGGGTAAGCCGGGGGCGGTTTAATATTTTTTTTCTTTAGAGGGATTGATGGGTTCAGGGGTCTGGTGGGTATTGTTGCTTTATGTGTTTCTTGTTCTCCCTCCCGTTACAGCCTTGGCCCTTTCCGGAAAAGCATTAAGCCCAGTTACTTACATTCCCGGTGAGA
>JBBSWG010000019.1:0-7837 GCA_038046425.1 Nanobdellota archaeon | reverse complement strand
TTTTAATCAATATCACTAAAAACACCACGATCAGTCCCACGACGATCGCAATCGCCACCAGGGTCATCCCTATCAGGAAATCCGTCTGGCTGTAAGGATTCTCGACCGTCTCCACGACCACGGCTGAGGATAAAGGGGTAGCGGCCGCTGGTGGCAGTGCCGGAGCAGTTTGTTCTTGAACAGGAGCGGTAAGAGTAGAAACTTCTTGGGTCACTTCTTCCGTCGCGGACTCCGGAGCTGGCGAGGTTGTTGATTCAGAAGCAGATGATGCTGCGGTTGAAGCCGCTGCGGAAACCGACACTTGCGGACAATCTTTCACTACCAAATCCACTTTCTTAGAATCCATCTCTTCATCGCCGCGGATGAAGGCGAGGATTTCGAGCTGATAGGTTCCTGCTGTTTTTCCGGCAACAGGAAGCGAAACGGTTTTAGTAACGGCATTATCATCATCGTCAAATTCATCAATCACCAGATTAGAAAACTGCTGATTTAAGCCCAGCTGTTGGTTAAATACAGCTAACGCCGCGCTGCTCTGGTCTTTAGAACCAAAATTCTTTAATTCTACTTGCAGGGAAGCGGTACTTGGGGAAGCACTAGGGGACGAGCTGCTGCCGGCACAGTTGGTAACTGCTTCCGAACTGGCAGGACTGATTATCGCTTTCGTGATGCGCAGATCATTTTTAGCCCTCTCCACCTTCAACAGCATTTTCTTTTCCAGCCTATGTATCTTGTTGAGACCGTCTTCCCCTTCAGCTTTAATCGTAAATTCATACTCTTTCTCATCAGCGGCATCATCAACGGTAAAAGTAAGGGCCAATTCCCGGGTTTTTTCCCCATCAATGTCATCAAGATCGTAATCTTCATCTACATCCGTTTTATACAGGTCATCATCATCCACTTCCCACGTCAATTCCATACTTTCCAGAGTTCCTTCATCATAATCGCGGTCAAACAGATTCTCCAGCCTCAACGTAACCGTAACTTCTGTTCCTGGCCGTACTTCATCCCGCAGCTTGAATTGCGTATCACCGCTGCTGAAGTCATCGCTTTGCTCATTGCCATCCTTATCGGTATACTCGACCGTGACTTCATCATACTGCAGCATCGATTTAGTCTGCTGGAGCAAAGGAGTGGTATCCTGTTGGGTGCCGCTTACTGAAGCGGTAATCGTGCCGATACTCGTATTGCCCGAACTTTGAGCGTGGGGGATAGTGAGAGAAATTTGCACCGTTACGGTAGAATTGGCATTAACCGTCTGGGTAAGAGTGCTGGGCGTGGGATAGCCGGCAGGAAGGCCAGTTACCGAAACCTGGACCGTAGCGGGATTAGCCGTATCGGTGTTATGCAGTGTTATCGGAATAGTCTGGCTGAGGGTGTTGGTATTGTCCCGAAAGACGCTGTAATCGGCATTTACTGTCACCTGCTGCTCGACGATCTCGACGGCAGCAAGCGCGCTGGAGAGCAGTAATAAAGCCATAAGAGCTACAATTGTTATAAACAGACCAAAATGGGTTATTCTAGCCATAGATGCTTACCTCCATCTATCTCCACCCCTAGTTTTAATTCTAAAGTAGTCAAGCCCTTTTAAAGATTTATATTCTGGAGTATATAGGTTGGGGGTTAAGGGGGGTGGAGAACCTTAAATGTGCTGGTAATCATTTAAGCTTTCAGAAACGGACCCAGTACCTTGGTTAAAGTACCTTGGTTAATTCAGATACTTAGTAGCTCACCCGGCACGTCAAATTACGAAAAGATTAGCCAAATCCCCACTAAAATAGCACCCAAAGTTGGTAAATCCCCAACAATTAGTACAAAATAGAAAGGTTTTTATAGGGAAAGCCGTTTTCAGACTTCATGGTCACAAAATACGATGTCTTTGCCCTGGTTCATCAGCACCAGGGACCGGCTACACCCCGGGAGATTGTTAGTACATTTGGAAAAGGGGGAAGTGCCTATAATCTTATCCATCGTTTTCTCCTGCAATTAGCAAAAGAGGATTTACTGGCAAAAACCAAGTTTGGTTTTGAAGTAAAGATAAGTCCGGCCACCTCCCTGCTGGCCAGATTGATTACGTTCTGTATCCACAACACCTTAAACTATAATCTATTGATAGAACCAAAGCTGGCCCGCTTTTTGGATCAGACTCTCCGTCAGGGAGAAGCAACAGCTCCCAGTAGCAAACTCAATCCCCGCACCTTCAAAAAATACGTTGATCTCTTGGAGAGATATGGCCTGGCCTTAATAGTAACGAGAAAACCACTGCGAATAAAAATATTCTATAATTCCTTGGTCAAAAATGTTTTACTTTATTTTGGTTACGCACCGCACCTTAAACTTTGGTCGGCCGATTATATATCGGATATTGAAAAAGAATTGCACGCATTTAAGCAATTGCGCCGGCGTAATGAGGAACGATATAAACAGAGATTAGAAGAAATAAAAATCAGATTTATTCACCACAGTCTGGCTTTAGAGGGCAATCCCATAACTTTGCCGGACACTATTAAAATTTTGAAGCATCATTTCATTCCCGCTGATTTGAGTGACCAGGCAGTCGATGAAGTTAGGGATTACCAGCAGGCGATGCAGCGTATGCTTAAAGACAGTGCAGAAAGGATACCATTAACTTTACAGGCGATGCTGCATTTTCACAGCCTAGCCTTGCAGCATCGCCCTGACATCGCGGGAAAAATAAGGAAGGTCGAAGTGCGCATCCAGGGAAATCCTTTATTTGAGATCGCCAAAGCTGCTGACATTGAAACCCGGCTGAACAGGCTATTAAAAAAATATTACTTTTTCCTGGAGAAAAAGAAAAAATCAATGAAAGAACTAATCCGGTTTGCAGCTTATTTTCACAACGAATTCCAGCACATCCATCCTTTCGTTGATGGCAACAGCCGAACTACCCGGCTCCTGACGTTGTATCTTCTGCAGGTGGAAGGGCTGCCGATTTTAGACCTGCCGTTAGGATTGCTTGATGAATATATGAATCTGACCAAGAAATCCTCCCAAAGAATAGATAAAGACTTGTATGCCCATTTGCAGAAGATTATCTTATGGAACCTGAAGATGATTAATCGGGAATTGAAGGGATGAGATTATGCTAGAGCCAAACTAGGTGATATGTTTTTGGCATATTAACCCAACAAGCCCTACTAGGCCAATTCCCCACGCTCAAAATTTTTTCCACAGAAAAAATTTTACCGCTTCCCGCCCATGTAAAAATACTTTTCAATGGAGACTTCTTCCTGCTTATAGCTGCCGGTGCGGGGATGAGCCTGGCTTTCCGCACCTGCCGGTTTAGCAGCTGCGGCTGAAGATGATGAAGAAGCGGCTGGAGCTGACGATGGAGCTGGCCGGCTAAAGAGCATTTTCTGCTTGAGCGAACTAACCTCGCCCTCCAAAGCCTGGATCTTCTCCTGGAATCCCTTGAAAGTCTTGACAATAAACTGGGTGTTTTTCTCCATGATTTCATTCAGCTTTTCCTGAGTTAAGGCTGCGGTCTGCGGGGCAGAGCCAGATCCCAAAGTTGATTTCTCAGCGATAACACTACTAACACTGCCGGGAGTGCTTTCTTTTCCACCGATCCGTAAGGCCGCGGTATCGCCGGATAAATCTTTATAGAACAATTCCGCCTGCTTGACCGCATCTTCCCGGTCTGAAGCCATGCCCTTTTTAAGAAGCTCTAAAGCCATACTGTTAATCTTTTGAATGCGTTCTACGTCCATCGTCATCAGCCTCTTTACCGTATATTTTACAATAATAACCAGTTATAGTTATCGGAACAACGAGGAAGCTTAAAATGGCACTTTATAACGTTTTCGCTGGTGGGGGATATAAGAGAATTCTGCTACGCAGAATTCTCTAGCGCGGGGTATGAGGGGAGAATTAATAGGAATAATTCATAACAGAAGCGGTTTTAGCGGGATCCCGTACCCCACACTGGAGGGTTTTGAGGCGACGTTGGCTTCGACGTAATTCAAATAAAAAAGCACGGTCTATTCAAAAGCATCCACTCAAAACCATTTACCCACACACCAGCGGAATCTTGAACGGCAGAATTCCTTTCGTGCCCAGCAGGACTAAGACCAGGCCAATGATAATTCCCAAGATCAAACCACCCATGAAATACTTAAATTCAATGATCCCCAACTGCCCCTTTTTGTCCATTGCTGCTGGAAAATCAACTACCTATATAAATGTTTTCCGAAAGATTTATAAATGGAAAGCGCAGGGTGGTATATAGAAAATAGTTAGTTCTCTCCCCACCATGCAAAACCTAATGCGCCGGACGGTGAAGGAATGCCCGGAATGCGCTAGCAAGAACATCTATCGGGACGTGGAGCGCGGCGAGACCATCTGCCGGGACTGCGGTTTAGTGATTGAAGATCGGATGATCGACTTCACCCAGGAATGGCGCGAATTTGATGATGAAGGCGGCGAGAGTAAACGAAGAACGGGTGCGCCGGCCAGCCAGACCCAGTTTGATCAGGGTTTAGGGACAGAAGTGGGCACGACCGCGGATTTCTATAAGCTTGGTTCGGATAGAGAGCGGGACAAATTCTTCCGCCTGCGCAAATGGAATATCCGCATCAGCACGGCTATTGAACGCAATTTAAAAGTAGCTCTCGCCGAGCTGAAACGAGTGAGTTCTTTCCTTAAGCTGCCGAAGTCCGTGGAAGAGGAAGCGGCGCGCGTCTATCGCCAGGCGGTGCAGAAAGGCTTAGTACGGGGACGTTCCATGGAATCGGTCGTTGCGGGAGCGTTATATGCTGCCTGCCGGAGACATGAGATCCCTCGTACGTTAGATGAGATGGGCGAGGCTTCTGGGATTGAGAAAAAGGAAATAGGCCGGACCTATCGCTTCGTGACCAGAGAATTAGAAATCAGCATCAAGCCCAGCAATCCGGCTGATTATATTCCCCGATTTGCCTCCGCCTTAAAATTGCAGCCCGAGACCCAGAGTAAAGCGGTAGAGATTCTCGAGATGGCCCGGGATATTGAACTTACGTCCGGAAGGGGGCCGACGGGAATAGCTGCTGCTGCCTTGTATGTCGCTAGCTTACTGCATGGGGAGAAACGGACGCAGCGGGAAGTGGCGGATGTTGCTGGCGTGACGGAGGTAACAATCAGGAATCGCTATAAAGAGCTGATTACCCGCTTAAAGATGATCAAGAAGATTGAGAAGACCAAGGATGTTAAGAAGGGGAAGAAAAGGAAGTGAAAATTTTTCTGCAGAAAAATTTTTAGCGTAGGGTTGCGGCTAAATGAGAAAAAACCTATTGAGTAAACTCATTCCCCCTCAAACTCCACCAAACAAAAAACCTCATAACCCCGTAACTTCTCCCATCCCTTCAACTCCGGCAGATTGATCACAAACGCTAATCCCGCTACTTTTCCTCCCAGCTTTTCTACTAAAGTGCAGGCAGCGAGAGCACTACCACCAGTGGCAATGAGATCGTCCACAATCAATACTTTATCCCCAGCCTCAATCGCATCTTTATGAACTTCCATCGTGTCGGTTCCATATTCTAAGGCGTATTCATGGGAAACAGTCTCGGCGGGCAGCTTGCCCTTCTTGCGCAAGGGGATGAACGGTAAATGCAATTCTTTTGCTAACGCGGCCCCAAAAATAAATCCTCGTGATTCAATCCCGGCAATTTTGCTGATGGGTTTATCTTGATACCGCTCTTTAAAGCGCTGAATGCAATAAGCAAACGCTTCTGGATTTTTTATCAGGGTGGTAATGTCGCGGAACATCACGCCGGGCTTCGGCCAGTGAGGAATGGTGCGGATGGTACTCTTTAAATCAAATTCCCTGGCTTCTCCGGCGCGGTCCTTCCCGACCTGCGGCAGTGCCTGTAACAACAATTTGACCACTTTATCCACATTCTCCCCGAACACTTTCAACACCTCTTCATGCGACACCGGCTCAATATCTTCAAACAGGCAATCATAATCAGTACTCATCGCTACCGCTGCATAGGGAATCTTCGCTTCATTGGCCAGGGCTGCTTCCGGGGCAATGGACATGTTGATTACATCAGCGCCCCATAAAGCAAACATCTTACTCTCCGCTTTAGTTGAGAAACGCGGGCCTTCAATGGTGACTACCGTTCCTTGCGGGTGATGTTTCAGGTTGAGCTGCTGGCAGGATTGAATCAGGATCTTTCGTAAAGGTTCCGAGAACGGTCTCGCCATCGGGGTATGGCCATGTTTTCCCGGCTCAAATTGTTCGTAGAAAGAAATTGCTCGCCTCCTGGTGAAGTCGATGAATTGATCGACGATGACCAGGTCGCCACGGCCGATTTCTCGTTTCAGGCTGCCACAAGCGGTCGTCGCTAAAATATGGGTGCAACCGACTTGTTTCAGAGCTTGGATATTGGCCCGGAAATTGACCTGGGTTGGTGGAATAGTATGCTCACGGCCATGCCTGGCGAGGAACACAACCTCTACTCCATTTATTTTACCGGTACGCAAGGGGGCAGACGGTTTACCAAAAGGAGTATTAACTTCTATATCTTGAGCCTCCTGTAATTCTTTCAGGTGATACAATCCTGAGCCGCCGATGAGGCCGATTTTAGTCATGGTTTTCTTTTGGGGTAATACTTCACTACCCTGAAGCGCCACCAGCGCCTTCAGAGAACATATCAGGAGTTTTGAAGATGCTGGTGGCGCTTCACCGGAAGCGAGGCAGATTATTAAGGTTTTTGGTGGTGGGAGAGATAGGTGAACGAAGAGTTCAAAGTAATAATCAACAAAAACCAGGAGACGATCAACGCTTACCGGAAATATTTTGAGCGACTGTGGGCACAGGCTAAATGGATGTCAAAAGAAAAACTGAATAATGTCAAACGTTGCGAGCGCCCTACCACCGGTCACAGACCGGTGGCATGTACGGGCGCTCGCCGATTATAAAGAGCATAAGTTGGTGTTTTTTCCGTCCTGATCCCCTGAAGAGTTGTAAGTGAAGGCGAAAGAGCTGGTGAAAGAAAAAAACCGAAAGGTATATATATGTGTACACATACACGGGCTCTATGGGGACCAAAACCATCTCCATCATGGACGATGCCTACGAACTGCTGACCAGCCTTAAAGCGCCGGAAGAGAGCTTTACCATGGAAATCCGCCGTTTAGCGCTGAATACGGGAGGCATTATGGAGTTAGCCGGTGCCTGGAAAGATTTATCAGAAGAAGATGCCCGAAAAATGAAAGAGCGAATTCTCGAGAGACGACGGGAACGCCAAAGACTGGAAGAACTGGAGAACCAGAGGTAGCCCGCTATGTTTGCCGACACCACTCTTCTGGTTGATTTCCTCCGGGGCGAGAAGAGGGCGGTCGAGTTCATAGAAAAAAGACAGTGGCTACCGCTCTTCACTTCTGAGATTAATGCTTTTGAGCTTATCGATGGGGTCTATGCCTCGGGGGCAGCAATACCAACCCGTCTAGAAAAAGTTTTAGCCTTGCTCTCGAAAATGGTAGTGCTGCCCTTTGATCGCAAGTCGGCACTAAAAGCCGGTCTGGTTTCGGGAACCCTCGCCCGGGAAGGAAAAAAGATCGGCGAAACAGACTGCCTGATAGCCGGCGTGGCTTTGGCCAATGGTCTTCAGGAGATAGTCACCGAAAATAAAAGCCATTTTGAGCGAATAAAAGGGTTGAAAGTGGTTTCATACTGAGCACTATTCAGAACTGTTTATACCTTGCTTCCACGCTTTCACGTCCCTTCCTGCCAGCTCGCTAAGTACTTTTCCTGTTCCGGCGTTAATTCATCGATCCTTATCTCCAAGGCTGCCAGCTGCAGCTGCGCGATGGTCTCATCAATCTCTGCCGGCAATTC
>JBBSWG010000018.1:30531-36873 GCA_038046425.1 Nanobdellota archaeon | reverse complement strand
CTCGCATCTTGATAGTGCCCTTCCCCCAGAAATCACTCACTTTTTGGATTGTGCCATTAAAAAGAAAGATTTATATAGTTAATCATACTCATGGTAGGAAAAAGTAATACTAATGGTTGGAAAATAGTTTTCCTTGAAGTACAATGGTCTCATTCAAAGTGAAAATAGGGCAAAAAGGACAAATGGTCATTCCTAAGCCTTTTCGGGACGAATACGGGCTGGAGGCAGAGACAGAAATAGAATTAAAGGATCTGGGGGAAGGAATACTGCTTTGCAAGCCGCATCGAGACCTTGCTGCTGAATTCGCCCGCTTAGCTAAAACCGCCAAAAAAAATGGCCCTGTTAATATTCATGCTATTGAGGAAGAGTACGAAGAGAGGATGAAGCGGAGCGGTCTACTATGACTTATTTAGATGCGAATGTCTTTATCTTTGCTGCCTGTGATCAAAGCCCTTTGGGTGAAGCGGCACGACAGATCATTCGTCAAGTTCAGAGTGGTAAATGCCGGGCTAGTACTTCGGTACTGAGTTATGATGAAGTAGTCTGGGGAACACGGAAAAAGCTGAACAAAGAAGCAGGGTTTCTGGCTGGAGAATTCCTTCTTTCCTTACCCCACCTGGCTATGAAAGACGTAAAAAGAGAAACTATTACCGAAGCCCATCATCTCATAAAACATTTTAATGTAAAGCCGCGGGATGCCATTCATGCGGCGACGATGCGCCTGGAAAATGAACAGGTTCTAGTAAGTGAAGATCCTGATTTTGACATCATTTCAGGAATAAAGCGACTATCGTTATTGGAATTTGCCCGCCAGGGGAGATAAAGAATAACTAAAAAAAAAATTCTCCCTTCTACCTCCGCAATTTACGACGCGGTCCAGTTTTCGTGTCCTCATAACGTCGTAGGGGAAGGTGCTGGAGTAATTTATCCCGGTGTAAACGTTTATACAGCACGGGATCTCTCTTCCATAACTGTCCCCGGGTCAGGCCCCGATAATTCTTTTGGTAATACCCACGCGGGTCGTCTCCCCATCTGCTGGCCAGCGGAACATCGTTGATTAAGTCATCTCTTTTCAAGCGCATATATAAACTACTATCTGCTTGTTTTAACTTTCCCCTCGATACGCCATTATAATTTCGTTGGTAATATCCCCAGGGATCTTTTCCCCATCTGCTTGGCCGGGGCGGTGCATTGGGGACATAGTCTAATAATTCCCTCCTTCGTAGGCACTCATAGAGACCAGGATCTTCCATACCGTGCCGTCCGCGAGTTACACCGAGGTAGTGTTCGCGATAAAACTGGAGAGGATCACCATGAGTTCTCGACACCTGTCCCCAGCGGACTTTATCATCAAGAGCCATAGGTGTTAACCAGTTACATTTTCAGGTCAATTGACACCGTTGAGTAAAATCCCTTCAGATAAACAAAACTTTTATTGCGCCAATCAGCAAGGAAAAAGGAACCTTTATATATAAATTTTGCTCTCTTCGCTAATCATGCTCGCCGCCCAAGCCGAACTGAAGAATGCCGAGAAAGTAAAGCAATTCCTTCTCCATCATAAGCTGCTCCATCCCGACTACCTCCTGGTCAAAGAATTTAACTTCATCTATTTTCCGGTCATCAAAGCCGCAAAAGTGCCCCAAGCCAAAGTTCTGAACACCAGATTTTCGTTCCCCTCCAAAAAGAAAAATCCCCTGCCGGAAGATTTCTTAAAAGAAAAATTAACGGCAAAGGAGCTCGCCTTACTTCCCCACAGCCAGGAAGCGGTAGGAAAAATCCTGATCCTGGAAATTCCTCTGGACTTACGGAAAAAAGAACGAATTATCGCTGAGGCCTATCTTAAATCAAATCGGCAAATCGAGACGGTGGTCAGGAAAGAGCAGATCCATGAAGGCGAGTATCGCCTGCGCAAAGTGCGGGTGCTCGCGGGTAAGAATACTAAAGAGACTATCCATAAGGAAAGCGGCGTGCTGCTGAAACTGCATCTGGAGCAAGCTTATTTTTCTGCGCGCTTAGCCGAAGAGCGGTTGAGGATAGCGAAACAGATCCAACCGGGAGAAGAAGTATTGGTCATGTTTTCGGGAGCAGGCCCTTACCTGTGCGTGCTGGGCAGGCATTCTCAAGCCCGCAAGATCTACGGCATTGAGCTGAATCCGTTGGCTCATCAATACGCTCTGGAAAACGTTAAATTAAACAATCTGCAGTGGAAAGTAATGCTCTATGAAGGAAATGTGCGCAAGATTGTGCCGCAATTAGGAAAATTAAGAAAATCAGGCAAAACCTTTGACCGCATTGTCATGCCCTTGCCTAAGACGGGAGAATTATTTCTCGATGTAGCGCTGAAAGCGGCAAAGAAAGGCACAATCATTCATTTCTACACTTTCTGCCGGGAAGAAGAGATCAGGAAGGAAGGGGAGAGGATTAAGCAGCTTTGTACGCAATGGAAACGGCCGGTAAATATTCTGCGCTCAGTGCAATGTGGACAGTCAGCGCCGTATGTGTTTAGGGTGTGTTTTGATCTCAAGACTATAAATTAAGGTAAGTTAACTTTTGCGGTTTTGGGGTGAGTTCACAAACTAACTTTCCCAGAAGGTAAAAACAAGAAAAAAAAAGAAGAAACTTTACGCTTCTGCTTCTTCGCCTTCTTCCTGGGCTGGCTGCTGAGCATAGCTACCGGCAGTGTCTGTCCGTTCTGATCCTTTCTGCAGCAGGCGCACATTCTCCGCTTTTAAGCCGCGATCCCCTTGTTGCCCATCAAAGGCGACCCGATCGTTCTCGCGCAAGAACAATCCGCTGGGCAAAGCAGTAAAATGCACAAAGTAATCACTGCCGTCATCGCCGTTGATGAACCCAAAACCCTTCTTCTGGTTAAAAAACTTCACGGTTCCTTCCATTTCATTCACACTCCGTTTTCCTGACTCACGACAAGAAAGAGCTGTTACTCTTTACTCTTCGTTTTTAGGTTCTTGTGGAGCTTGATAAGCGCAGGTTTTATAAACTTTTGCCCATAATTTTATAAAGTGAAGAAAAGGAGAAATCAAGGAGTGGCCAGCGTGATGACGAGGTGAACACCATAGCTTCCTTATAGCTAACGGAAGTAACTACGGAACGCCCACAAATCTCCATCCCAATGAGGAGAAGATCCTATTGTCTCATTCATTAAATCTCAGTTGTAGAAGCGTTATAATGTACATCCCAGTTCCCCACGCTCAAAAATTTTTCTACAGAAAAATTTTTACCCAAACAACTCTTCTGCCCCTTCTTCCTCCTCGTCCAATCTTACTTTCTCAATCCCCCGCACAAAATCTTTCTGATTAACGTAATCCCGATTATCGCGGATGGCCCCATAGCCTGCTTCAGTACAAGCAGCTTTAATCTCCGCTCCGCTAAAGTTCAGCATCAATTTCACCAAGTCCTTCAGCTTCACTTTTTGCAGGTTCATCTTCCGGGTATGGATCTTCAAAATTTCCAGAATTCCCTCCTCATTGGGCAAGCCGATCTCAATCAATCGTTCCAGCCGGCCGGGGCGGAGCAGAGCCTGATCAAGAATGTCAGCCCGATTGGTAGCAGCGATCACTTTAACATTGCCCAGGCAGTCAAACCCGTCAATCTCCGCCAGCAGCTGCATAAAGGTGCGATTGACTTCCCGCTCGCCGGAAGTGCCATTCTCCATCCTCATTGCTGCAATAGCATCTACTTCATCAATGAATACGATCGCTGGTGCTTTGTTGCGGGCAAAGGCAAAAATGTCTTTAACCAGCTTTGCCCCTTCGCCAATAAACTTCTGGACAAGCTCAGAACCGACAACTTCAATAAACATGGCATTAGTGCTTTGCGCTACCACTTTGGCTACCAGGGTTTTTCCCGTGCCCGGTGGACCATAGAGCAGGATGCCTTTCGGCGGCTGAATACCGACTCTTTCAAACATCGCCGGCTTCGTCAGCGGGAGCTCAATCACCTCTTTCACTTCCCGGATCTGCTCTTTGAGCCCGCCGATAAATTCCCAGGTTTCCGTAGGCTTCTGGATATTGACAAATTTCTCTGCGTCAAAGCTGCTGACAGCGGTCGTCTTTTCAATGACATTGAGTGTCCGCTGGTCCACGAGAACCGCATCGCCGGTCTGCAGCTCTTTCACTTCCTGCATGACCTGACAGTAAAACTTGTTGCCGTTAGGGAACTTGATGATTGCTTTATTGCCGGTGAGAGCGGAAGCGACTTCCGCTACTAACAAGGCCGGCTTCTTCAGGTTGGTCAATTCCTGATTAGCATTATGAAACAGTTGACGTAAAGTGCTGCTTTCCTCTTCCAGCTTGCTTAAAGCGTAGCTGATCTGCCGGTTTTCCGCTTCCAGACGTTCCAGTGAGTCCGCCAGCAATTTATTTTCGGTTTCCGGATCAAGGCTAACACTTTCTGAATAGAGCAGTTTCTTATCTTCACTGGAGAGCGCTTTGCTGGGAATAGTCATTTACTTTAAGAAAGGGGCTGCTGCTTTTTAAAGGTTTGTTTTTGGGTTTAGATAATTGTTCAACGGGATAATCGTAGGGCTATTCTTTTAAAGAAGCGCCGGTTTTACCGGGATAATGATAGACGCCACAACTGCGGCCCTGGCTATAGCTTTGCCTGCTCCCCTTACAGTGAAAGAAGCGTTACGGACGGAAAACCGTCTCTTCCTGGACACCCGCTCACCGGCGGAATTTGCGGAAGATCACCTTCCTACAGCGATCAATCTGCCGATTCTTTCCAATGAAGAGCGGGCAGTGGTGGGGACGCTCTATCGACAGGTGTCGCAAGCGCAGGCCTTGGAGAAAGGCAAAGAATATTTTCAGGAAAAAAAGCCCTTGTTCCTTAAAGAACTAGAACCACATAAAGATAAAACCGTCATCGTCAACTGCTGGCGCGGGGGGATGAGGTCAAGAGTGATCGCTGATTTGCTCACCGCACAAGGGTATAACGCCTTTCAGTTAGAAGGCGGCTATAAACAGTATCGGAAATACGTACGGGAACGGCTGGAGAACTATCAATTAAAACCAAAAGTAGTGGTGCTGTGGGGACTGACCGGTGTAGGAAAAACAGAGCTGTTGAAGCAGTTTCCCCATTCTTTGGATTTAGAGGGGTTAGCCCAGCACCGGGGCAGCTTGTTTGGCGCTTTAGGTCTAGAACCACGGTCGCAGAAGAGGTTTGAAAATCTGTTATTACAGCGGCTGGAAGAGCTGCAGGGTGAACGTTTTATCGTGGTCGAGGGGGAAAGCCGGAAAATCGGCCCGGTGCAGATTCCTGCTTTTTTGTATAAAGCGATGAAGCAGGGAGTTCCCGTGTTAGTGAAAGCGGATTTAGATACGAGGGCCAGGAAGGCAGTACAAGAATATTTCACCAAAGAGAATATTGGAAAAATTAAGGAAATTACGGCCGGGTTACGGAACGTGATTAGCAGGCAGAAGAAAGAACTCGTAGCCGAGTTGCTTGACCAGAAGAAGTATCAGGAAGCTGCTCTCCTGTTGCTCCAATACTATTATGATCCGCTATATGAGCATACGTTGAAAAAGGGAAATTATGTACTGGAAGTTGAGGCTAGGAATGTTCAACAGTGGAAAGGACAATTAGCAAATATGATTTAGCCCTTACTTTACCCCGGACAACTTTCCCCCCTCTCCCCTGGCCCACAAATAAGCTCTAACAATGTAGCTTTGGAGACAAAATAATCACTGTCCACTTTCCGTTCTTCAATGATCAGCGCGGGGTACCTGGTCACGTTATACTGCTGCTTCAGCAGCGTAATCAGCGGCTCCTCCATGCGCTCGTCAAGTGAAAATACCAATACCTTCTGTCCCAGCTTCTTTTTCAGGTAGGTCAAGACAAAGGCCTGCTGCTCACAGCCCGGACAGGTGGTACCATCGGAATAAAGATAAATAATCCGCACCGCTCCCGTCTGGCATAAATCTTTCACCTGTCCGGCTAAGAACCAATAGCGCAGCTGCTCCAGTGCATACTGCCGCCGCAGCAGCTCAAATTCCTGCTCACTGATCTGGCTGTCCTGAGAATAGTCTTCCAGCTTCTGGCGGGTTTGATCTAACGTCGCCAGGTTAGCATCCAAGCCGGCGTAGATCGTGGGGCAGGAAGCCTGATCTTTCAGTGAAAGAAGGTAATTGTACTGCAGTTGAGAGCTGATGAAGTTGACCGCATGGGTCTGGTAGACCTGAGCCGCATAATTTACCCTTTTTCCCTCGATGACCAGCCCCAGCAATAAGCCCAGGGCAAAGATGGTGGTGGTAACCAGTAAAGCCAGGATAAATTTTCCCTTGCTGATTTTGCGTTGGACCATGGTAATCGCTTTTGTTGTGATTG
>JBBSWG010000018.1:0-30431 GCA_038046425.1 Nanobdellota archaeon | reverse complement strand
GCTTTTGTTGTGATTGCTCTGTCACTTCCTCATTACCGAGTTCCTATTTTCACCATTTCACCACCGTTGCTCCTTATTCCTGGCGAGATCATAAAAGATGATGACCCAACCCACTGCCAGGAGCAAGAAATAAAGCAACGAATAAAACACTAATGGCATTGCCCCATAGCGAAACGCTTTCTCTCGGGTGAGCACGTGCGACCGGGCTAAGACGAAGAGGGAGGCGATGGCCATCGTGAGCCCGACAAAGATCAAACTGTAATGGAAATCCAGCAGGCTAATATCCAAACTGAATTTCTGCAGGATCGTCCAAAGGTCAAAATCAATGCTCTGGAACTTGATCCACCACTCGCGGAGAGGGCGAGCCAAATAGTAGAGCACGCTGAATAAGAGCGTGATCATCATAAAGCCCGAGAGAAGCGTGACCGGCATCTCCCAGACACCAAAATCACCAAACTTCCGGTTGAGCAACAGTTTCCTGTACCGCAGCGTGTTCAGAAAGCCACCAGTATACCAGCGTTTACGCTGGCGATAAAAGTCTTTGAGATTATCAGGAGGCGTCGTGAGCACGACCGTGTCCGTCGTCTGCACGATTTTATAATGATGCTGCTGCAGGCGCAGGGCAATTTCTAGATCTTCCGTCAGATGGCGATTAAATATTTCGTCAAAGCCACCGATATCCACAATAACTTCTTTACGATACAGAGCAAAAGGCCCCGGCGTGACTTTGATGCAATCCAGCCGACCCATCAACTCTTTGTAAAACATATTAACCAGATATTCGTAATGCTGCATTTTCTGTAGCAGATTTTTAGTCTGCCCTACTTTCATGCAGGGAAGAACGGCCGCAATATCCGGAGAAGAGAAGTAGGGCAACATGGTATAGAGGGCTTGAGCATCAGGAACAATGGAATCCGCATCCATGCAGACGACATATTCGCCTTTGGCGAGGGCAATTCCCCGGTTTAATGCTGCTCCTTTTCCCTTGTTTTCCTGACGGAGTTGGCTTATGCTCGTTTCCGGAAACTGAGCGATGATTTCCTGTACTTTTTTTTCCGTGGCATCAATACTGCCGTCGTTCACCACGATAATTTCCAGTAAGGCGCGGGGATAATTTAATTTTACCAGGGAATGCAGCGTCTCGCCGATCCCTTGTTCTTCATTGTAGGCCGGAACGATAATGCTTACCGCGGGCCAGGTCTTCCATTTTTTTCGGAGCGGGACTTTCCGTTCGGTAAAAGCGGTGGTCAGCCAAAAGGTCACAAAGAAAAGAGAAAAGAAGTAGATCACCCACAACACCATTTCCACTGCCCTTTCCATGCGTATACACCCAGCTTTTAATGATTTGGTATTTACTTGAGGTGGTATTTACTTTTCATAACCCTTTCGGTATTCCCACACTTCATACCCTCCCTGTGCATAAAGCAATTTAAACCTTTCGTTTTTCAGCAGGAACAGGAAACCTTGCTCTGCCGGCAGCGTCCGGCGCCATTCCGGTGTAATGTAAATAATGTTGATCTGCTGCTCTTCCAATAAGGGAAAGAGCTCGTGGATGTAGACCGAAGAAAGCATCTCCTGCAGAATAGCTTGCTTATATCGATTATGGGCGGGAGCAAACGGAGTTCGTTCCGCAAAATACTGCACGTAATAGCTTTCTTCCCGCAGGGTCAGAACTAAGCCCTCTTCCGGCGTATTCTCTTTCATCCAGAGCAGGGCGTCCTTCTCGGCAGCGGTGGGGCCCACTGCGGAAATCGCCGAGATTCGATCCAGATAACTGATGGTGGAAAATATGATGCCCAGAGCCAGAAGAAAAAAAGTGAATCGTTTTAATGTGGGGAAGATCCAGGGCCGGCTAAAAATGGCCTCCAGGCCAATAGTGCCGGTTAAAACTGCGAGAAGGCTCAGGTAAAAGCCGGTGTGGCTATTGAAAATATATCCGGCAACGACAATCGGGACAAACGCATAGATAGGCATAACCCTTTTTTCTTTCCAGGCCAGAGCGAGACCAATCAAAGCAAGTAAGAAAGTAAAGAAACTTATCCCTCCCCGTGCTCCAAAATCGGAAAACAGGGCAGAAAAATGATTTTCCAGGTGAAACGGACCTATAAAGAAGGGCTGTCGGAGCAGCACGATCGTCAGGAAGAAAAAGGCGCTGAGCGTAATAAGCACTGCTCCTCGTTTCAAGCGCGCGGTATCCCAACTTTTTTCTCTTGATTGCTCTTTTCCTCCGTACTGTTGTCTTCCGTTGGGCGGGGTAGCAAGGAGGGAAATGTTGAGAACAATCAACAGCAGTGCACTAAATCCTTCCAGGAAGCTCACCAGGCCCCAGGGAATGATCGCCCAAAGCGTGTGGCGGGAATGAAGTAAAAGCACTAATCCCAGCAGAGCTAGAAATAGGATAGTGGCATATGCCGAGAGCGTCGAAAAAGTCCAAATAAATGCGGGTGAAAGGATCGTCAATACCAGTAACAGCGAGACAAAGCGTTTCTCCCAGCCCAATAGTCTTGTTAATCTGAGAAAGAGCCAGAGGCAGCCGATACCCGCCAGCAGGGGAAGCACTATTACCGCCTTGCCCAGCGGCAGGAGAAGGTGGAGTGGATAATAGTACCAGGTGCGTAGGGAAATATCCCGCGCTTGGCTTAGGTGGTAATAGCTCTCGCCACCCTGAAGCAGCGGTTCATGATGAAAGGCATTGAGGATTAGTGGGATCGTTAAGACCAGGAGAGCCAAGAGCGAGAGATAGAGCTGTTGGTGGCATAGGCAGTGTTGGATCAGCTGATAGCTTCTTGTCCGCTTGTTTTCAAAGTCAGTTTGCTTCATTTTTGATTATTTCCTGCAGGGAGCAACGGACGCGGTAAATCCTGGTTTCGTTTTGGTTATAGACGCGCTCAAAGCAGCCAATAGTATAATATTTTGGGCGAATGAGCTGGTATTTCTGCTGGGCGTGAGGGGTAAGGACGATATAGTTGATACCATATTTATCGGTAAGATCGATCGCTTCCGTTAGGAAAGAACTGGTAAAGAGAGCCTGCAAGGCCTGAAAGCGCTGCTTGACATCAGGAATAAGGGCAAACTGATCACCCATCAAGTTTTTTCTTTGGGCCTGCCAGGTGACCAAATGACCTTCCTCAAGAGAAGCTAGGACCGTGGCCTGGACGGGCGTGTGTTCCTGCAGCCAGTGAAACGCGGCAAGTTCCGTGTCTTGAGGCGTAGCCTGCTGCTGAGCGTTAGCGATAGCCGGCGGGATCAGCGTAACCGCAAGAATGAGAAAAAGAGTGAGGCTTAACGGGCCGGCCCAACGGTGGAGTTTTGTTTTCCGAAGGTAAAAGGTAAAGTACCGGTAAAACGAGGCAAACAAAATGGCTAAGATGACACCAAAAAAGGCTAACGCCAACTTAAACTGAATTAGCCTAAACCAGGTCACCAGCGTCGTGGAGACCACAAAGCTGATCAGGAGGAACGATTTCTGGTTCTTAAGCTGAAATAAGGCCCGGTAGACCACAAAAATGCCGGCAAAGAAAGGGATAATGCTGATGGCAATGATCGCCTGTCCGATGGTGAATTGCGGGAAGTACTGAGTAAGGATCGGTGAGGGAATGTTCTGCCAGATGAAGGCGATGCCTTCGTTCAGAAGTGTTCTTTTAAAGAAGAGAAACTGCACCCACAGAAAGAAAAAGAGGGAAGTGAGAATCAATTCAATCTCAGTTTTAGGGATTATTTTGCCTTCAATACGGGAGAGAAGCAGATAAAGGCCAAAGCCCAGCAACAGCAGAACCGCTGCTGAGCTGGTGAAAGAGAGGAGAAAGAAGGAAATAAGGTAAAGGTAGAGCTTTCTGGGCAAAGAGAGGAAACCGTAAATAGTCAGGAAGAGCAAAGGGATGAACAGAGAGACCGGCGTAAATGAATTCGGCTGGAAGAGGATAGGCAGCAGCCCGGAAATGAAAGCTGCTAGTATTGTGCCAGCCCTACTGCCGGGCTCGATTTTCTTCCCGATCAGATAGACGATCAGGGGAAGCAGCGACCACAACACATTCGGCAGAAGCTTCCCCACTAGCTCCAGAGGCAGGAACAGGGAAAAAAAAGCGGCGAGGTAATGGAACAAAGGCAGAAAACGCAATTCTCGCCCTCCATACGACAAAGGATCGTTGAACAGGGGCAGGCCAGTCTGTCGGATCTGGTCAACCTGACGCAGGTGGAAGTACGATTCGTAGGTGAAGTTAGGGATCGTAAAGGCAAAGTACAGACGCAATCCCAGAAAGAACAACATGAGCAGTAACAGCAGAAGCCCATAACGGTCTATATCTTTTATTGTACTCTCAATTCTCTTATTCCAACCATTACTCTGGCCTTTGCCATAGCCTTTACCGCCCATTTTGTCCATCGTCAAAGAAAATGGAGACAGTTTTATAAAGATATGGCTTTGAGAGGTTGATACGGTAAAGAACATGGCCGAAAAAGAAACAGTTACTCTGCCCCGAATCTCCAGCGGCGCGGCTTTCCTGGACGACTTTCTGGGTGGCGGCTATGAAACCAACATCGTTACCACGCTCTACGGCCCTTCCGGCAGTGGCAAGACTAACCTCTGCCTCCTCGCCGCCATGAGCGTAGTGCAACAGGGCAAAAAAGTGTTGTTTCTGGATACGGAAGGCGGGATTTCCGTGGAACGAATCGCTCAACTTTGCTCGAACAAAGAGGAGATCCTTTCCAAAATCCTTTCCAAGATTATCTTCTTTAACTCGTACAGGTTTGAGGACCAGAAAGAGATTATGACCCAGTTACGGGAAATCGTGAATGAACATATCGGGCTGATCATCGTTGATTCCATTTCCATGCTCTATCGGGTGGAATTAGGGAAGAGTGGTGATGTTTATGATGTCAATTCCGCGTTAGGACAGCAGATTGCCATTCTGGTGGAGATCGCCCGGAAAAAGCACATTCCAGTACTGGTGACGACCCAAGTCTATAGTGACTTTGATAACCGCAATACGGTCAAGATGGTAGGGGGGGACTTGTTAAAGTATGGCTCGAAATGTTTACTGGAATTGCAGAAGTTCAACCATTGCTGGGGACTTATTTTGCGGAAGCATCGTTCGCTCCCGGAAGGGAAGGAATGTAAGTTTAAGATTGGGCAAAAGGGGATTGATGAAGGGTGATTTTTGGGAGGCACAATCCAAAAGGTGAGTGATTTGGGGGGAAGGGCACTATCAAGATGCGAGCGATAGTATCAGAATCAACATCAGTCTATGGAGGGGGTTGCCCTATCGAAAATCCACGGGATTTTCGGGACTTTGCGTATCCGCAAAGCATCCGCGGAGGCGCCACAGTCAGAGAATACATACGAAAAGCGAGCCGATAGTGCCCTTCCCCCTGAATAACGCCGCCTGTGCCGTGAGCCTCGTGCTCCAAGCGCTTCCATATTCGCTGAATATTCGCTTTAGGTATCGTAGTGGAGCACCTACCAAACTCTCTTACGAGACAGCAATTCTCGGCTCACCTTTTGGCACGGACGGCGGCGTTGTTCAGGAAATCACTCACAAAATGGATTGTGCCTTCTGGAAGGAATGTTTATAAATAACCCGCAAAATTAACCCTTGTAACGCCAACACCTTCCCGCCATAGGGGAGCGTAGGGCTGCGTGAGGCTAAAGAAAGCGCAGACAAGAATTAAAGCAGTATTTTGATTCTTGTTGATGATTTAGGTCTTTAGCTATATTCATGTCTTTAGCTGTAAAACAAAATGGGAGGGAATCCATATGCCCGAACAAGAAACTCTGTTAATCGATTCCAATGAATACCTGAAATCAGGCATCCACATCGGCACTAAGTTTAAGACTAAATATATGGCCAACTTTATTTACAAAACCAGGCCGGATGGATTAAGCGTACTGAACCTGAAGAAAGTGGATGAGCGGATTGGGTTAGCCGCAAACGTGTTACTGCAATATAAACCGGAAGACATCTTAGTCGTGAGCAGGAGGGAAAATGGCTGGAAGGCTTTACGTCTGCTGAATAAGCTTACGGGGATGCGGGTGATTATCGGCAGATATCCGCCCGGGATTCTGACGAACCCCAACCTGGAGACGTTTACCCAACCGAAGCTGGTGATAGTTTGCGATCCCTGGCCGGACAAGAATGCGGTGGAAGATTGTGCCCGGATGGGCATCCCGTTGATTGGTCTCTGCGATACCAACAACCAGTCTAACAAGATTGATTTAGTCGTGCCCTGTAATAATAAAGGGAAGAAGTCAGTGGGCTTAGTGTTTTATCTCCTGGCGCGGGAATGGCTGAAACGGAAAGGAATGATCCAGAGTGAAGAGGAGATACCTAAGCCGGAAGAATTCATGGAAGAGTAAATTCGTAATACTTCTCCGTCCTGAAGCGCCACTCAGGAATTTTGAAGATGCTGGTCATGCTTCACGGGAAGCAGGGCGAGCACCACCTCGCTCTTGTTATATCTTTTCGGAGTGTGGCGCCTCCCCGTAGGGGGCATCCCCCTCCACAGAATAATACCAACTTCGATTATATCGCTCGGGTATTGGTGCTCGCCCTGCTTCAGGTTAATGAAGTATTACTTTATTCCACAATCTTTAAAAGCTCGCTTTTAATTTTCTTCCCGTAATGAAAAAAGTGGTTGTTATTGGTGGCGGTACGGGTAATTTCGTCGTGCTCCGCGGACTAAAACATTATCCGGTCGAGTTAAGTGCGATTGTCTCTATGGCCGATGATGGTGGCAGCACCGGCATCCTGCGGGATGAATTAGGTGTGCTCCCTCCCGGAGACGTGCGGCAATGTCTCGTGGCCTTATCGGATTCCAGTCGGCTGATGCGTAACCTGATGAATTACCGTTTTGAGAATGGAGGCCTGCAAGGACATAGTTTCGGCAATCTCCTGCTGTCGGCATTAGAAAAAGTCACGGGAAGTTTTGAGCGCGGCGTGGAAGAGGCGGGAAAAATCCTCCATATCAAGGGAAAAGTAATTCCGGTAACCACCTCTCAAACCAGGCTGAAGATGGTTCTGCGGAATGGCAAGACGCTGGAGGGTGAAGGACAAATTTATCTCTCACGAGAAATCGATCAAGGTTATTCCCAGATCTGCCTGGAACCTTTTGCCCAGGCTGATAACCATGCGATTGAGGAGATCATGAACGCTGATCTGGTGGTGCTAGGCCCGGGAGGATTGTATACTTCTCTTATTCCGAATCTGTTGGTGGAAGGTATTCCCAAAGCTCTTCGGGAAACCCAGGCTAAAAAGATTTTTGTAGTAAATTTGATGAATCGACACGGCCAGACTACCCGCTTTACTGCTGGCCAGCACCTGAAAGAGATTGAACAGTTTATCGGCTCCAAAATCTTTGATTACATCCTGATCAATAGCGGCAAGCCGCCGGAAGAGCTGGTCCAGGCCTATGCCGAAGAAGGGACGCTGGTGGAGAATGATCTGAATGATTTTAACGGTGATGTTAACGGTAAAGCCCAAGTGATTACTACCAATTTACTCAGCATGGAACTAAAGGAGCAACAGAAAGGCGATGCGTTTAAACGCAATCTCATCCGTCATGATCCACAAAAACTTGCCCGGGAGCTGATGGCTATTGTTGATAATCTTTGATTTGGACGATACGTTATATGACCGCACCGGGCAAGTGCCGGATAATTACACCAAAGAGGATATTCAGAAGATCACTCTTTTTCCCCAGGTGAAAGAATTCTTACAAGCGTTCTCCGGGAAGAAGATCCTGGTCACGAAAGAAACCGATCCGGGATTGCAGAACCGAAAGATACATTCGTTAGGCTTGCGAGGCTATTTTGATCAAATAATTATCTGTCATTCTGCTGAGGAGAAAAAAGACGCCTTCCAGAACATCAAACAGAGCTTCCCGGGTGAAGAAATAGTGGTGGTCGGCGATCGCCTTGACCAAGAAATAAAGTACGGGAAAGAGCTAGGTCTGAAAACAGTGTGGCTCCGTCATGGGAATCATAATGAACGCCTCCCCCAACAATTTGGGGAAGTGCCGGATCATCAAATTACTGAATTTTCTGAATTGCCAGCACTTCTCCCGGGGTGATTCTCCCATGAAAGCAGTTATCATAGCAGCGGGAAAAGGAATACGCTTACTGCCGCTCACCGAAGAGAAGCCTAAAACGATGGTAGAAATTAACGGCAGGCCTTTTCTTTACTACATCATCAAGCATCTTCAGCAGGCTGGTTTTCACCAGCTTAGCATTGTCGTCGGTTATAAAAAAGAAAAAATGGTGGAATTCCTGCAGCAGCAAGCAATTCCGGCCACGATAATCGAGCAGCAGGAGCAGCTGGGCACGGGCCATGCCCTGCTGCAAGCCAGAAAATTTTGCGGTAACAGTAATTTCCTGATGCTAGGCGGGGATAATTTATTTTCCGGACGGGACATGAAAGCGCTGCCGATGAATGATGCTTTGAGTTATGTAACCGGGGCGGTGGTGGAGGAATGGAGAAAGTATGGGATCCTGGTGACAAAAGATTCTTCTCTGATTAAAATTGTAGAGAAATCGGAAACGTTTGTAGGAAATTTAGCCAATGCGGGCCTCTATAAATTCACTCCTGAAATCTGGCCGGCGCTCGAAAAGATCCAGAAATCGCCGCGCGGGGAGTACGAAGTGACGGACGCAATTAATATGCTGGCGAAGAAAAGAAAAGTCAAAGTGCTGCAACTTAACGATTATTGGCTGGATTTAGGGGAGAAAGAAGATGTGGTGAACATTGAAGGATTTCTGAAGGATTACTAATAATCGTAATTGTTTAGCTTTCAGAAGCGAAGAGCGAGACTGGTGCTCTCCCCGCTTCGGAAGTGGCGGAGCATCTTCGAAACTCTAGCTATCAAACCGGAAGGAGCTGCGTCCCCGTAGGGGGCAACCCCCCGCAACGCTCCGGCTTGTTTAACCGTAGGAGTTTCGACCTTAGGATGCTCCGCCACTTCTGAAAGCTAAACAGATGCTAATAACCTATCCACCCCGCCATCCAAAACATTAAAAAGAGGAGGGGAAAGGCTGGTGGTGATAGATATTTAGTACAGGCAGGGTGATGATTAGTAATGGAAAAAGAAATCGCTTTTATCGGGCTGCAATGGGGAGATGAGGGCAAGGGAAAAGTTCTACATTATGCCGTTTCTGAAGCCGTACAGCGGAGCAGCTTCGATAACCAATTTCTGGGAATCTCTCCCGTGGCCGTGGAACGGTACCAGGGCGGGGGAAATGCCGGACATACTATTTACTATAAAGACGTCAAGCAGGTCCTGCACTATATCCCCAGCGGAATATTCTTCCCGGAAGTGTATAACTTGTGCAGTGCCGGGATGTATCTGGAGCCACGAAAACTGATGAAAGAAATTCAGGGCCTGCAACAGCAGGGAGTAAGCATTAATTCTCAAAATTTGGGAATAGCTGCTAATGCTCACATCACCCTGGATCATCACCTTCTTGATGATGAAAAAGATCTTATGAAGCCGGTGCACACTTCTACCGGCAACGGGATCAAGCCGACGGCCGTGGACAAGTATGGGCGGGTAGGCCTCCGTCTCATTGAATTCCTGGAGCGAAAAGTCATGGCGGACGGCCTGAAACGGATGTTTCCGGAAGGGGTTCCTGCCCGTTATGAAAGCCCGGAGCAGTATGCCCATTCCTATGAACAGGAGCGGGAATTCCTGGCTCAATTCCTGGTACAAGATCATCGCGCCAGACAGCAGCAGGGCCAGCAGTACTGGCTATTGGAAGGGGCCCAGGGAGTGATGTTAGATGTGGATGTTGGAAATTATCCTGGTGTAACGTCCAGCCACGTTATTCATTTTCCCGTCCGGCCAGACTCGGTCATCGGCGTGGTGAAATTATATTGCAGCAGCGTGGGCCTGGGTGATCGGCCTTTCGTCTCTCAGTTACCTGCGGAATTGGAAGATAAAGTCCGTCGGGAATGGGGAGAATTTGGGGCTACCACCGGAAGACCACGGGCAGTCGGCTGGTTTGATGCCGTTGCGGCCCGCTATGCCGCGGAAGTAGCGGGAGTGGAGGGCCTGGTGGGAACTTGTGGAGACCGGCTGGAAACTCTCGCCCGGCTTGAAGTTAAGCCGGAAATTGTGGTGGCCTATGAAATTGAGGGAAGGAAGTACGAAAGCTGGGAAGTCTTATTCCACCGGCGCGACGTGTTATATAAAGCCCGCCCCATTACGGAGAAATTTGAACCGTGGAAAAAATTTACTGAGCCTGGGGGAAAGGTTCTGACGCCTGCTGCCCAGCGTTACGTGAGCAGGATTGAGCAGCTAGTAGGGAAGAGATTCTGCCTGCTGGGAACGGGGGCAAAAGAGCAGGAGATGATAGTTTATCATGATATCTTTGAGCTGGAGAACGAGGGGATGTTACGAAAATAAAAATCCCAACCGCCCCAAGGGGCGGGGTATTAATCTAGTTGGGATTTTTAAAGTTGCGGATACCCCCGGATCAGTATTCGCAACAAAGAACCCAACCATCGCAAGCGAGGGGGTATCCACAACAAATAAAATATGAACCATTCAGAGCAAAGACCGGATGAACTGATCTCTCTCGAAAATATTATTCTCTACGATAAGGGCAAGCCAGTGCGAACATATAAGAAAATTATGCTGGATGGAGAAGCGATCCGCGATACTTCCGGAGAATATGCCTGCACCACGCCGGAAAGATTTATACTTTATCTTAAAGACAGAAAAGAAAAACTTATCTCTTTGCCCAGAAAGCTTAATCTGAACTGCCACTATTATCCTCTTAACCTGCTGCGTGGTGGTGCCTATTGGGCCAGGGTAGAGTGAAAATCGAAGCGGGAAGTGAACTGTTTCGCTATCACCCGGGTAAAGAAGGACACAAATAGATATACCTATTAGTTGTGTCCTTCGAATATAATAAGTGAAATTTGTA
The DNA here is from genome assembly GCA_038046425.1 of Nanobdellota archaeon. Classification (GTDB taxonomy): domain Archaea; phylum Nanobdellota; class Nanobdellia; order Woesearchaeales; family GW2011-AR9; genus JAHFRS01. The sequence goes on along the minus strand of JBBSWG010000018.1, from coordinate 19,516 downwards.
TAATTATTATGGTCACTTATTATATATTGGTGCTCTCCCTGCTTCAGGTGACTGAAGTATTGCCCAGACCCTAAAAACTTATAAAATGAGAAAGCCAGCTTATTCTTACTATGCGCCTTGGCCTTGATTTTGACGGTGTGATTACGGACTGCGGCAAATTAAAAAGTGAGGCCGCAAAAATGTTGTATGGAGTAGATATCCCTCCGGAAAGGTTTAAGACCGAATTGGTGGTCGGTGCCGGAATTCTTACCAAAGAACAATACCGAAACCTGCAGCAACAGATTTATGGCACTCGGGAGATGGGCCTGAAAATGCAGCCGGTTGAAGGCGTTCTGGAATATCTACCTAGGCTGCAGCAGGAAGGCCACGATGTACTTAGCATAACCTCCCGCTACAACCGTGACGCGGAGATTGCCCGGGAATGGCTGTCGCTTCAGAAGCTCTCACTGCCGCTCATTGCGGTGGGCCGAGACGTAAGCAAAGCTGAGGCCTGCCGGGGGCTCGATGTTTACATTGATGATGATTGGGATAAACTAGAACTTTTGGTTGGCGTTGTTCCCCGTCTCTTTTTATTTTCCTGGGGTTATAATCAGCATCTTACTGTTCCGCCAACGAGCGCTCAACGGGTTGAATCGTGGAGAGAATTCTATCAGAAGATTTCACCAGAGTTTTAAATAGTAAAATAAAGATTAGCTCGTTGATTGTCCGCTCTTCCCCACGCCAGAGAATTTTCCGCAGAAAATTCTCAAATGATGTCTTCTTCTGCTACCACCACAAAATCGCCCGTGGCAATGACGGACGAGAAAGGTACTAACGGTTGTCCTTCCTTGCTCTTCTCCAGCTCCAGGCGTTCCGTGTAGGGCGTAGTATTCTTCAGCTGCATATGAATCAGCTCGCCGGAGCCGATTTCAAACACCAAATCACCGACTTCACCAAACTTCTTGCCGGATTTAGATACAATCGTTTTTCCGATCAGTTCCCGAGAATAGCGCTTGTCTTTGTCTTCCATGGTCAGTTCACCCTTTTTGATTATTAGCTCATCATTCTGGAATTAGCCTTGGGGTGATGAGAAGTATATAAAGTTTACGGTAAGTGCGGTAGTATTGTTGTAATAAATCTACTTAAATAGCTAGGTTGGAGTGAGCTGTCGGGAGATGCTCGATGAAATAGCTTCAAAATAGGGAGGTAGTGCCCCCAGCGCAAAGTTTTATAAACCACCCCCTTCTTGACCAGGCGATGACCCATATCCTAGAAGTTGACCCCAGCGAATTGATTAAACGCTCGGCTTTAGAGCTGAAAAAGCAAAATCTAGTCAAGCCTTTGCCCTGGAGCACTTTTGTCAAGACCGGGCAGCATAAGCAGCGCCTGCCCGAACAGGAAGATTGGTGGTATGTGCGTTCGGCATCCATATTACGAACGGTAGCCAAACTAGGACCAGTCGGCACGCAAAAGTTACGTACGAAATACGGCGGGCGCCTCCGTCGCGGTCATCAGCCGGAAGAGTTTCGGCGAGGCTCGGGCTCCATTCCCCGCAAGATCTTACAGCAGTTAGAGAAAGCCCAGCTGCTGAAGCAGGCTAAGAAAGGCGTGCATAAAGGCCGGGTGCTGACGCCGAAAGGAATCTCGTTTTTAGACCGGATTGCCATTCAGATGTTGAAAAGGCAATCGTCAAAAGCAGAAACAAAGGAATAATTGACCATGACACTAACTGATAAAATCAGAGCAGTTGCTGATACACTCAGAGGAGTTGCAAAAATAGCAATGGTTGGAAGTATTGGATTTGGAGCGGGGGCAATCACCTTTACAAACGGCGGAATTATTGATGTGGTTCAGAAATATAGACGAGAAGCGGAATTAGAACAATCAGAACGACAAAGATATGAATATGAACAAAGAAGGAACAAATATGTACCACCACATTCAAATTATAGAGAACCACCACAAAATCCACACGGTGTTGGTTCTTGTTTTTCAATGTAACCATGTCCACCTTTAAACCCCGCGGGAAAAAGAAACGGCTTATCAAGCTAAGCCGGCAGACCAGATGGGCGCCGTTCTGGACCGTGTTTAAGATTCATGGCGCCGGACAGCGGGTGCATCCCTCAGCCCATACTCATGTTAAACGAAGCTGGAGAAGGACTAAAACGAAAGCATAACCATGGCCGACAAAAAACTAGCGGAAATTGTTCTGGAACGGACCTACAATATCCCTTTACGCCGGGAATTCCTAAAAGTGCAGAATTGGAGACGGACCGAGAAGGCAGTTACGGCTACCCGGGAATTCTTAAAGCGGCACATGAAAGCGGAAAGTGTTGATCAGGTCAAGCTGGGGAAAGAGTTAAATGAAGAACTCTGGAAGCACGGCATCAAGAACCCGCCGCATCATGTTAAAGTTACGGTTACCAAAGATAAGGATGGCCTGGTAAAGGCAGAATTGTTTGGGAGGAAAATGAAGAAGACGGAAGAAACGAAAGAGGCGAAGGAAAAGGTCAAAGAGAAGAAACAGGAAGCTCCCACACCTAAAGCCAAAGAAGCTGAGATCAAGGAGGAACCCAAGACCGAAACTGTCGAGAAGAAAGAGATTCAGGAAGAGACCAAAAAGAAAAGTGGTAAAGCACGTTCTTCAACAAACAAATAAACAAAAAGAAAAAAAGGCGGGTTGCTCAACCCAGTAATTCCTTGCCCGAAAGTAGGTGGGTTCGAACTTCCCTCCCTGAGGGAATGGAAAGTCCCGCCCACGGCGCACTTTATGAGGTTACGATGAAACAACTCTTCGTAAAGAAGGAAGCAGAAAGCGAATTTGGGAAATCGCCTAATGAACGAACTCCCGAAGAGCTGATACAATACGGTATCGTGAACATCGACAAGCCGAAAGGTCCAACCAGCCATCAGGTTTCAGACTATGTTCAGAAAATTCTCCATATCACCAAAGCGGGCCATTCAGGTACTCTGGATCCCCAGGTAACCGGTGTCCAGCCCGTGGCCGTAGGTCGAGCTACGCGCCTCACCCAATTCCTGCTGACTGCACCCAAAGAATACGTGGGAATCATGCATCTGCATAAAGAAGTAGAGGAAACGCGGTTACGGGAGACTATTCAGAAATTCGTGGGTAAAATAAAACAATTGCCGCCAATTAAAAGTGCAGTCAAGAGGCAGCTGCGGGAACGAGAGATTTACGAATTTGAGATTTTAGAGATTAAAGAAAGAGACGTCCTGTTTCGGGTGAAATGTCAGGCGGGAACGTACATCCGAAAGCTCTGTTCTGATATCGGCAACGTTCTGGGAACAGGCGCCCACATGGCCGAACTCCGCAGGACACAGGCCGGCCCATTCACCGAGCAGGATCATCTCGTGACGTTAAATGACCTTCAGGATGCTTACCATTTCTACCAAGAAGAAAATAACCCCAAATTTCTGCTGTATTGTATTCAACCGATGGAAACAGCACTCAAATATATACCCCAATGCTGGATTTTTGACACTACGATTAAGAGCGTGACCCATGGGCGGGATGTGGCTATTCCCGGCATAAGCAAATTAGAGAATTTCCGGAAGGGTGAGGTGGTTGCGGTCATGACGCTGAAAGGGGAGTTGATGGCAATCGGAGAAGCATTGCTGTCGGGAGTAGAGATTAACACTAAAGAGAAAGGATTGGCGATTAAAGTGGAGAAAGTGTTTAGGGAAGCACAGTGATAACGTTACTCGCCATTCTGTTTATATTATAAAAATATTATAAAAACACGGGAAGATTCACCACTCGTCCTCCTCGTGCCGTGTATAGACTATTGGCTTCTCCTGAACAACAGCAGCATGTTCAAACTGCGCCACTAAACCACCAGAGATTTCCACTAACGGTGGATACGAGCGGAGAATATCTACTTGCTGCAACTCGCGCAAGCCTAACAGGACGCCCTTCCCCAGCCTTCTCGTCAGCCATCTCGTGGTAAATGGCAAAGTCTTCCTTGGTTTCATCTCCTCCATAATCTTCTTGGCATAAGGAGAGCGCACACCCTTCTCCCTTTCAATCATGAAAACGGTAGCCGGCAGCTTTTCCTTGATGTAACCTTGCCCATTGGTGACAAAAGGTTCTAGAGCTATCTGCCAGCCGTCCTGCAGCTCGGTCTTATCTTTATTATTGTACGTGGGGATGGAAATGCCGGCATGTACTTTATAGCGTTCCAGGTTATGCCCGCAAAGATTTTTTACGGTGGTAAAACCAAGAGCTTCCGCTTCACTGTACTGTGCTTCTCCCAACTGCCAGAGCGGTACGCCGGGACGGACCAGCTTTAAAGCCGCTTTTAGAGCCTTCTGAGAAGCTTTGATCAAGGCCTGCTGTTCTGCTGTCGTCCCAGTTTCTTTTCCTACAATCACGCTCATCGCATTATCCGCGATCCAGCCATCAAGATGTACGCCAATGTCCACCTTAATCAAGTCGCCGACCTTGCTTACGCCCGTATCCTCGTCCGTAGGACAGAAATGGGCAGCCGTCTCATTCACCCCCATCTGCGCCCAGGCGATCTCTCCTCCCAATTTCAGGATGTGTCCTTCGGCAAAGTCCATCGCCTCTAAGAACGAGGTTCCGGGTTTAGCGAGTTTAGCAGCGGTCTCCCGTCTTACCTGCCCGGCCACTTTACCAGCTTTTCGGAGGAGCTCGATGGTTTCGGGATCCATTCCCAGAAGTAGAGAGGGGTTTGTTTTTAAACGTATGTAAAGAGAGGACCAGTTTGCAGATGTTTAACCCAGGCCTTGATTTCGGGCTTGCTGCTGTTCGGCATCATTGGGATAATGACCTGATGAAAAAGAGGTTAGGATAATAAAGCCTTCCCAAAATCTTTTAAATCCTGCTCACAACAAAGAGCACATGCCCCTCTCCCTTCCCGCGCCGGAAAGCCTGTTACTGCTGCTGGCTGGATTCTTTATCGGCCTGCTGCTGATGTATCTATACTGGAAGAACAAAGTTCCCGCGGAACGGCAAGACGCCATCAACCGTTCCCGGGCTAATTTAAGCGGGCAGTTTGCGGAGCAGCTCGCTCCCTATTTCCCGGACTTTCCTTATTCCCCTACGGAACTGCGCTGGCTGGGCAAGCCGATCGATTACGTGGTCTTTAAGGGAATGGACAACAATGACATCAACGAAATAGTCTTCCTGGAAGTGAAAAGCGGCAAATCTCAATTGAATGAGCATCAGCGGCAGGTCAAGAGGGTAGTGGAAGAGAAAAAAATATCGTGGAGCCAGTATAAAGTATTAAGAGAAGTAGTAAATAAATAAAAAATTAACTTCTTCGGTTTATTTATCCTGTTCTCTGCAGAACATACACTGTACCAAAAACAATCACGGTCGCCAGCAGCAAGAGGAAAAGCCAAAGCCGGTCCTTCCCTTTAATAAATAAAAGACCCAGACTTTCAATGAGAAGAGTAATTAATCCTATAAAGATAGTGGTATTGGTCATGTTACATTCCTCTAGATAAACTCATTAGCCCTATGCCGGCAGTAATGATTAATTCTGACAAAACAATGATCACACCGAAGCGAAAGCTGTCAGCTAAAGGGATAATTCCATACGAGCTTAGGGAAGCCAGTGCCAACCCCAGCAATGATAATAGAAATCCAACAGAGAACACTATAGAGCGCGCCCCAACTTCTCCTTTATTGTCCATGAAGAAGATAAATACTTGTTTTTATTTAAATGTTTCGTAAAATAATTTTTCTCATTCCAGCTTTACTATCATCTCTCTCGTTATCTCTGCCAACGAGCTTACCACCACCTCAGCTGGATATTCTCCTCCCGCTCCATTCGCCACGTAGCCGATACATTTCATCCCGGCTCGTTGAGCGGCGGTCATGCCATTCAAAGAATCTTCAATGACCGCACATTCGTCTGGTTTTTTTTTGCCAGCTCCTGTAACTTCTTTAATGTATCTTCCGGGTTTCTCACGGCGAGACAATCCACAATCTTAGCTGCCGGATAGTCGTTTCCACCAGGATACAGCTTGTCGCCGATGAACAGAATCTCCGAAAGCTGAAAATTGTTAAACCGGGCAAATTCTTTGATTCCCCATTCTTTGTCAATGCCCTTCCTGGTAATGTCAATGGAAGTCGTTCCACCGATGCGGATTTCATACCGATCCTCCGGCAGATACTGCCGCAAAAACGTAACCCATTCCTCCCGCTTCGTCCCCTCAGGGTCAAAAGCCTTTTTTATTTCCAGTGGCGCCTTCCTTCCCAGAACAGAAAGGGTGATCTGCGACTTCCGGTCGAGAAGCTGGTCTTCCTTAGAAGTTAAAGGGAGAAGGCGGTAGTGAAAAATAAGTTTTTCTACAGCAACAACTATCTCCTGTTTTTCTGCCGGCGTCAACGTCTGACTATAAACGGTCATTGCTGTTCCATTGCGCTGCACGACATACGTCGCCCCGGTATTGGCCAGCAAATGATGTTCCCTTCCTAATTGGGCCGAGATCATCCGCTGTAATTCCTCTAGATTCGTACCGCTGATGAACGCGAACGCATAGCCGCGGGAAGCGAGTTTAGCAATTTCCTCCACCAGAGGCTGCTCAATCACCTGTGCCGGTTCACAGATAGTTTGATCGACGTCAGCGATAATGACCTTCTTCGCCGGCCAGTTGATGACGGGAATGAAATCCATGCAAGCTATGCTGTATTTCTCCAGCGTATCGGTGGGAAACCATTGCCCTTGGTGGATATAAGCGGTAATCTCACCCGGTTTCAGTCTTTCATACAAATCATATTCAATGGACGATTTCCCTGCCGGGAGAAAGGATAAGCAACTGGGCTCCAGGACGATGGCCCCGGCATTAATGAAGTTGGAAGGCGCCTTTTCCCGCGATGGCTTTTCCACAAAACGAAGAACTTTGTTTGCTTGCAATTCAGCAACGCCAAAATTTTCCACGTCTTCCCTGGGCGTGAGCGTCATGGTGACCAGAGAATGATGCTGAAGATACGTTCGATAGAGCTGTTTATAATCAATATCCATTAAGTTGTCGCCCCAAATCACGAAGGCCGGCTCAGCAAGGCCGGACAAGGCTTTCTTTACCGCCCCGCCCGTTCCCAACGGCTCCGTCTCGATGGAATACGTGATGGTCACCCCAAACTCTTTCCCGTCCTGAAAATAAGACTTAATTTTCTCCCATTCAAAGCCGATGGAGAGGATAACGTTCGTTAGGCCCTGCCGTTTCAACTGCTCCAGGGCATGCTGAAGGATTGGTTTTCCTTTAATGGGGAGCAAGGGTTTTGGCGTGGTGTCCGTTAACGGGCGCAGCCGGGTACCTAAACCGCCGGCCAGAATCAGAGCTGTCGTTATCACCAGAACCACCTTGTTGATGATTACCCTTTTTCTTTAGAGGAAAGAATTTAATATTCGTTTATAATGCTTATGAAATTGAGGGTTTTGAATAGCATATACTTATCTACGTGAAATACATCGAAGTCAACGTCGCCTCAAAACCCTCTGGCCTGGGGTGCGGTGGTTCTGGGAGAATTTTGCTGCGCAAAATTCCCCCATAACCTTTATAAAATCCTCGCACATTAAACTGCGCAGGACGGCCATAGGGGCAGTGATCACCCGTTCCCATTCCGAACACGGAAGTTAAGCCTGCCTCCGTACCGGTGAGTACTGCATTCCGTGGGAAAATCGGTAAGCTGTCCACCTCTTTTTTATTTTACATGAAAATGATAGTGATGTTGTTTTAATAGGATGAAAAAGCTATCCCGAAGATTGTTTTTAAAAGTAGGGATTGCCGCCGGCACGATCTCCAGTGGATATTTTGGTTGAGGAAAGTGCGGATGAAACCAGCGCCAGTTCAGCAAGGAAAAGTGCTCTGTGATCTTCACCCTATCCCAATCAAAAACTGTTCCAATCCTGTTTGGGGTGGTGGAATGGTAGAAAGAAGCTGATCCGCTTTAGTATAAAGCTCCTGGGCCTGCTGGAGAATAAAGTCTGGCGCACTTACTCCCCTCTTTTTTCTTTCAGCTCTCTTCTCTCCTTCTTCTCTTTCCTTTCCTTCTTCCCTTTCCTCTCCTTTTGGAGAAGGGGCAGTCAAAGTCTGGGCAAGATATTCTACTTTAGTTCCCGCATAAACTAACTGGGCTGCCGCTATTAAAGTTTCTTGAACCTTTTCCTCCTTAAAGAATTCATCAACCAGGATGCGGAAAGGATAACCGGCTCGGTGGAGCCGTTCCTGTCGTGGATCATGAATGATGGCGTTGAGACCATGCCCTTGATAACCAATATTTCTCTGAACCTGCAGGCCAAAGGTGGCCCATTTTCTGTGCTTCACCTGTTGGAGAGGAAGATGATGAAGTAGCGACTCAATAACCATAGTGTAAGCACCCTCCTCGCCACTATACATCTGAGGACTCCACTTCATCTCCCGCCCTTCAAGGAATGGTGGAAAAATATTTTCCGGGATATTCTTGGTGAGATCACCATTAGGATTCAAGAATCTTTGTTCCGGCTCCCGGGCATAATCAGTGGGGACAATGCTGTAGGGAACTAGCGTTACGGATAGTTCCAGCCCCTGAATTTCATCAATCCTGCTCGCCAGGGTCTGCCGTTCTGGCTTTAATTCTTTACCATCACTTCCTAACAGAGCTATCTGCTCTAGCGCATCGATCCGTTCTTCCTCATAGCGCTGGCGAAAGTGATCAAAGGTTCGATGGGCTGGCGGAATGACTTGGTTTTCCAACGACTGGGAAGAAGAGAAGTGGTAAAGGGGTGCCCGATCCAGGACAATTTTCTTTAAAACTTCATCTTCATTGACTCCGTATACGAATCCCTTTCCCAAGGGTGGGAACATTATTCTTACTGTTCCCTCGTCGGTAAAGATTGGTTGTGGTGAGAACATTTTTAGTTACCTCCAAAACATTTTTTCATTGCTTACTAATTATTATTTTACTAATTATTATTCCTTACCCCGGCACCCACTTCCCTTCTTCGACCACGTAAAGGTCGTAATTTCCACTTACATCTCCATTCACATCAAACTTAATGTGCCCGGAAGCCCCATCAAATTCTACCGCAGCAAGCTTTTCTTTAATCTGCTCTCCGGTCGTAGCGCCAGCCTTAAGTGCTTCCGCCAGTGCCCTATAAGCATCATATGCCTGGGCAGCAAAAGGACCCGGCTCTGAACCATATTCTTTCTGATGCTTGGTGATGAAGCCAATGTTGCCTACGCTCACGGAAGTGACTATCAGTCCTTCTGCCGCATTTCCCGCTCCCTTTATGATATCATCCGACTTTAATCCTTCCGAGCCATAGACGGCAGCTTCAATCCCTAATTCCTTAATCTGCTTTAAGGCAGCTACCGCCGAATCAGGCGAATTGCTGATGATGTAGATAGCGTCAGGACTAGCAGCCTTGATTTTGGTTAATTGGGTCCTTAAGTCAACAGTTCCCCGCTCTACCGCTTCATTAGCCACAATTTCTCCGCCTCCCTCCTGCTTCGGAAATTCTTCCAGCAGGACTTTACTGAATCCTAATCCGTATTCTTCATTAGAATAGAGCACGGCCAGTTTCTTATAACCTTGTTTTGCTACTAACTCCGCGCCAAACGCTCCCTGTAAAGCATCGCTGGGCACGGTCCTGAAGACCCAAAGCTGCTTGCTGATTTCCGGACTGGTGGAAGAAGCGCTGATCATCACCACTTTATTCTGCTCAGCTATCGGAGCTGCTGCTAACGTTGCTCCAGAACAGACTTCACCCACAATTGCCTGCACTTTATTGACGGAGATCAGCTTATTGATAGCGGAAACCGCTTCCTTTGGATCACATTTAGAGTCTTCTGTTACGAGCTTGACATCAGTAAGGCCAGCTTCTTTCACCGCTAACTGAGCGCCTTTCAGGATGCTTAACCCATAACTAGCGGCATCCCCCGTTAACGGGCCCAGGAAACCGATGGTGATCGTTTCTTCTTTAGGTGCTGATCCTGGTGGAGCACAGGCGGCGACGATAAATAAGGTTAGGATTAACCCAGTTAATAGATAACGTATTTTCCAGTTGCTTGTTTTCATTGCAGTTCAACCCCCCCTCATTAATAGACTATTTAATGAACCATTACCGTTAATCCCCTCTAAAAGACTACCCCGCTTTTAAAGATTATTATACTAGAGTAGTATTGTTTAGGGGATCAGCGGCCGGCTCGGTCGTACTTCTCGCATTTTGAAGAGAAACTTATTTATACCGCTCGGTCTCTTCTCCCCTCCATGCGCCAAATCGTCCCTTCCTTTGACGGTACTAAGCTATACTGTATCCATCACCGCGGAGAAAACCCTTTAACGCTGGTCTTTCTGCATGGCGTCGGTGCCAATTGGACCGTCTGGAAAAAAGAAATCGAGTATTTTCAACGGCAGGGCTTTTCGACCCTCGCCCTCGATTTACGGGGGCATGGTCTTTCCGAAGCGCCGGAGGAAAAAAAGAAGTATCAGATGTCTAATTTCACCCGGGATGTGTATGAAGTATTGCAGGCCGGGAACATCCACAAATTTTGCTTGATCGGGCACAGTTTTGGCGGGGCGGTCGCTTTGAATTATTGTCTGCTCTACAAGAAGAAATATCCCCGTTCCTTGGTGATGGTGGAAAGCTCCAGCAGCTATCCCTTTAAGCATAACAGGCTGTTCAACCTTCCGACGTTGATTACCAAAACGGTGCGTTTCCTGGTCGCGCACCCCATTCGAGAGCAAGTGAATTCCTGGTATCATCACTTTTCACGCTGGCATGAAGTGGACTTGTCGGTTCAGGGGATAAGAGCAGAGGTGCATATTTTACAGCATCTGCTGTATCTTACACCGTTGCGCAGCATGGTGCATACGTTGGATAATGCGGAGCGTTATGTCCGGGAGAACCGCAGCATGATTTATAACACCTTGCAGCACCTCAATCTTCCCACGCTGATCATTGCCGGAGAAAAGGATAAAATCATCCCTCCATACCACTCAAAACTGGTCAAGAGACTCCATAAGAATGCGGAATTGAAAATCATTGAAGGGGCCAAACATCGGGCCATTGTGAAGGATTGCCGTCAGGTCAGCCTGCTGATCCATTCCTTCCTCAGCGAGCATAACCTGAGAGATTAGAATCAACGTTAGAATCAACTATACACATTCTTGATCCTGCTCTGATAAGGATACTTCTCATACGGATACAGAATTACGATCGGGTCGGCGATCGCTCCTACCTGCTGATGGATCGCCTTGTATCCCCCATTCACCTCCTGGAGAATCTGGCTACACCACTGAACGTACTTCCTGGTCAGAGCAACGGTCTTTTCCACCCCTTTCTTGAGCTGAAATTCCAGTTGCAGGAAATGATCATGGTTCTTATTCACGATGCGCTGCAGGCGAAAATTTCCTGTCGTGGTCTTGGCCATGCCCGGCTGGCGGTAAATGCATTCTTCTACATTTTCCGGATAGACGAAAAAGGCATGGAATTTTACGGGGCCGTCCACCCGCCCCACGACGTACAGAAAAGGCAAAGGCAGCCGGAATTGCCGCTGAGAATGGAAAGGCCTTAACTTTTCCTGCATTTCCCGGCAGGAGATCACCCCGCCTACATCTTCCAGATTATAATTTATTACCGGTTCTACCGCTTCCGGGAGGATGGTGGTAAAGACCAACTCCTTATTTTTATTTGCCTGGACAAAGACGTTGAGTCCGTACTGGAAAAGCATGGGAGTTTCTTCCACCTCCCCAAACAGGGCTTTCCGTACTTCAGGTTGAGAATCGGCCAGCTGGCGAATGAAGACCGTATCATCAGTCTCCACCCCACCGAGAATGCCGATGTCCGATGCGCCAAAACCAGCGCGAATCTTCTGTGCTCCGCTTTTTTGCTGGACGTAACGACGCCAGGATTCAGGAAAATCTTCCCCGCCGGCAACGAAATGGAGCGTATACCTCTTCCAGGGAAAACGCTGTCGCGCACCATACTCCACCAGCTCCTTGATGAACGGCGGATAGCCGGTAATGATGACCTGGTCAAACTGCCCGCCGATCTCCGGCAGAATCTGCAGGATCTCTTCCCAATACGGGCCAACGTTGATGATCGTGCATAAAGCCGAGGCAAACTCGTTAAACGTTATTCCGGTAACCCAGGTTCCCAGGATAAAACCATTAATGATCAGGGTTCGCTTGGAGCTTATGTTAAAATTCTCATCCAGCGCCATGGTCAAAGCGGCCCTCCCAAACAGGTCTTCCCGATGCGACTTGGCCCAGTAGCATTGCCGGCCGGAATGGCCGGAACTCTTGACGATCATGTTCATCCGATGCTGCCCGTCCTGCACGCATAAATCCTGTAGCTGTTTCGCCGCGAAAATGTACTTTTTCTTGGTGGTTTCGGGAACGGTGGAAATGAAATCGATCTGGCTCTTGACCCTGCTTTTAAGTCGGGCAGGATTGATGCCTTTCTGGCGCAGGAAGCAGCGATAGTGGGGCACTTCCGCCAAATTGCGCTGGAAAGTGTAAAGCAGATACTTTTCCCGCAGGGCTTCAACAGTTTCCGGCTCTAACGAGAGAAAGAATTTTTTGAATCTCAAGTAATCCTGCGGGCTGCCGTGGAGCGCCTTATGGGTCTGGGCATGCAGCAGCGGGTGGAGTAAGGAAATCGGCAGGGCTTCCAGCAATCGCCTCATTTTAGGTCTTAAAGAATGAAAGAGTTTTTAAAGATTTAGGCTGGAGAGTGCTGCCATGAACGTTACTATCAGAAAAGAAGAGCGGAATATCGGTGGCCTTCCGGCTACTATTGAGTATACGCTGTCAGCAACTTCCCCCTTTCTCCTGTTTGTGCCTGGTTTTCCTTCCCATAAGGATGTCGGGCAGAACGTAGAGGCTAGTGAGCAGATCGTACAGGCAGGAATTGCCTCAACCTTCCGGTATTCCTCTTCCCGCAACTGGGAATTGTGGAAAGAAGCAGAAAAGGCAGGAACCAATTTTGAAAAGTTTGAGAAGCAATCAGCGACCTTTTCCGGGAAGACCTATCAGCAGGAACTCGAAGAGCTGCGGATGGTGGTAGATCATATTAATCAGGAATTTTGTCCGGCGCAGCTTTATCTCAGTGGTACGTCCTATGGCGGCGGCTTAGCGGCCCTGCTCTGCGGTGAGAGCATTGCTCATCTCAGTAAAGTACTGCTGAGTTGCCCCCAGATCGAGCCGGCAGGAAGAGAGCAGTGGAACTGCTACCGGTGTTTTTTGCCAAAGGAAGCGTTTCAGGAAGCGCTGGCCCGCTATCAGGGAAAATTACGGATCATTCACAGCCGTGGAGACCGGGTTGTTCCTTTCCAGCAAGCAAGGGAATTATTTGACGCGGCAACGACGAACGACAAAGAACTTATTTCTCTTCCCGGTGGGAATCATATTTTTACCGGGGAAGCACGGAAAGAGTATGTACGACAGCATTTAGATTTTTTTAGGGGTTGACTATTTTATGGGTTGACTATAAATACCCCTGGAATCGGTTCTTCCGGTCCACGAGAATGACATTAGGCTTAACGGGCCGCGTAGAAAGAGTAAACGCCATAATGATGACTTCCTCACCTTTTTTGATGAGCTTGGAAGCAGCACCGTTCATGCGGATGATTCCTGAGCCTTTCTTTCCCGGGATTACATACGTCTCCAGTCGATGGCCAGAAGTGTTGCTCGAGACCAAAATCTTCTCTTCCGGCCAGAGATCCGCTTTCTCCATCAAAGCTTGGTCAATGGTCATGCTGCCGATGTATTTTAAGTTGCTTTCCGTCACATAAGCCCGATGAATCTTGGATTTGAGGAGAAAACGCGGCAGAGACGACAGAGACGACGGAGAAGCTAGTGGAAAAGCTGAACGAACCGACTTTGATCGGGAAGCAGGCATAGCTGCCCTGAAAGCAGGCCCAGCTTAAAAATGTTTATAGTCTTTTGGAAGGAGTAAATTATATAAAGGGTAAGTGTTTGGAAGCAAATAGGTGGTTTTAGGAAGTGGAATATAATTATCAGTGAGAGGTCGTTTCCATAATCATGTCTGCTCCATCCGGTCAAGATCTTGAACAACGTGTCCAGGAAGATGAAAAAGACCGATTGGTCGTCAGTTATCGCACCATGGGGGCGGCAGTTGCTTTAATTGCCCATGTCCGGCCGGTCCTGCTCAATAATCTGTTTGATGGCGTGCGGATGCCCCGGGAAGGATTTGATAAAACAATTTTTATCCCACCGGAACTGCAGAGCGTGCTTACCGCTCAAGGCCGGGAAGGCTACTGCCATTTCTTAGCCCATCCCGATGACTGGGCACGTCTATCGGACCAGCGAAGACTGCTGGAGAATCTAGTGAAGGGAACCGGCGACGAAGCTTCCCCGTACGATATGGGTCGCAATGTTCGCCAGCAGCGGGAATTTGAGACGATTAAGAACGTCTTCATGCTCTTTGGGATCAATCCCAATGTGGCGTTAAAGCGCGGTCTCGCCAAGACGAACCGGCGGTTTAACCGCTTTTTAACCATGGACTGGGTAGGTGGGGGGAAGAATTATGTGGAAATCAGAATTCAGTATTTTAATTCAGAGAATGTTCACCCCCGTGGCGACTTGTATTCGCTTGGCGTTCTGACCGCGGGCATTGAATCTTTCATTCCAAACGCGGAAGTGCATATTGAAGCCCTGATTTCTCCTTTTGACTTGTCCCTCGAACAGCGGAAAGTCTCGTACCTGAACAACCCCCAGAAACGGCCCCGGGTTTCCTATAGCTGTCGGCAATGCGACTATCAACCGGGAACAGGAACCTATCTCTATCGCTTTACCTGGCGAAAGAAGGCCATGAGCTGGATGGAACAACTCAGTGAACGCTGGGGGACTTTCCTGCTTAATTATTCCCGACGGAGAGATCCCAGTTACGGCAGCCTGCGCGAATGGGAAGAAGCGAAAATCGCCGAGCGCATCACTCAGGAAATGGAATTAAAAGAGAATGCGCAGCGGGAACGGCTGCAAGCTCTGCTAAAAGAAGCCGATGCCAGGCGGGAAGCGGCCGAAGCCCAGCAACGAGAAGCGGAAGGGCGGGCCAGTATCCTGGAAGCCCGTCTGATCCTGGAGCGGCAGGTCAGCGGCGCCAATGAAGTGTTTGGCCAGATTGCCACCCTCGCTCATCATAATAAGAATCTGGCCGTCATTCAGTTAGACCGGACTGTTCATCTCTTGGAGGAAATACTCACCCACTACCCGGAATATAAGCCCACCCTTCCTGTAGGCATTTTTCAGCTTAATGGGCTGTTCCTTTCGACCGTTGATCAGGTCATCGCGGCTCCTGCATCTCCTGAAATTGTGCGCAGTGCTGCGATCTATGTCCGGGAAGCGTTGCCCCGGCTGAAAGAGCTCATTGACAATGAGCGGAAAATGATGCAGGGCGGCTCGCCCATTGACATAAAAGAGTGTCGCTATGCTGAAATCATGGAATATGTGATCAGCCAGGTCCAGCCCACTCATCCGGCGGTAGCCATTCAATGGAAAAAGCGGGATTTTGCTGTGCATGTTGACCAGTATTTATTACAGACGGCGCTGTTAAATCTGGTGAGTAATGCCGTGGAAGCATCGGAACCAAAAGGCATGGTTGAAATTCAGGAAAGACAAGTGGAGTGCGGGCCGGAAGCGGGAGGAAGGATCATCACCATCATTGACCTTCTTCAGACCGGTTATCTGGCGGAGGAGCATGCGGATAAGCTAAATCATTTGGAGAAATTCACCACAAAAGAGAGCGGGAATGGAACTGGCGCAGTAGCGAGTTATCGCATTATTAGTGCCCATAACAATGGCACCATTGTTTATACGCCTCTGGGAACGGATCTGAGAACAGATCTGATAACAGACCAGAAGACCGCGAAGACAGATTCAGGAACTGACCGGTATCGGGCGCGGATAAGGGTTACGTTTGGCTTTGTGCCGCCGGAACAGTAGGGCTTGGCGTAGTTTTTCCTGAAAGTTAGAAAGTTAATTTTAGGGGTAGTAAGGTAGAGTGTGGAGTTAGGGGTGTTAAATACATTTGTTGAAAATTGCGTCTGTATGTAGAACTGGCATTTTTTTATTAGAGCAATAAGCAAAAAAAGGCCCATCATTTGTTAAAATTAATCGATCTTTGTTTGTAGCCAATGAAATAGCCGTGTCCGTTATCCCAAAGTCCATTAATAGTTTAAGATTTTCCTCTTTAATTATCGCTTCTTTTGGAACAACCTCTTCATTCGTTCTTGATAAAAACCATATTGAAAATTTTATCAACTCTCCAAAGTCATCTTTTAATCTCGTTTTTGCAAGGTTGGATAATTCTGCTAAAACATGAGGGGTTACTAACTTTTTATGAAATGGTTGAACAAAAGAGAGCAGAAGTTCAAAATCATCAGGGCTTATTCCTAACTTGTTTAACTTTTTAGGATCATACAACCCCACTAACACTTGTAGTAATGGGCCTGTGTCAAGTAGTACTTCCTGCTGTTTAAGCATGGCCATTCTCTTTTGTAACTTCCGTTATTCTTCCTGCTTTACTGACACTTATCTTATATTTCTCTTTCTTTGTGGAAAATAGATTTTCTAGTAGTTCGCAACTTATTACAAACTGGTCTTTCTCTTCTTTTGCCGTTACCACATCAAAATTCAACCAGTCTATCAATTTTCGTGCTCCTACTTCAACACTAGCTCCTTTAAGCTTTACGAAGTAGTCTTTAACGATTTCAATTGCGTTTTCCGTATCTATTTTTGTAGGTTCCAGGGTACAACCTTAATTATTTGTCACTTTTTAATTCTTTTGGTTTTTTCCAAAATCTCCAATGCTTTCTTCCGTAAACGACTTCGGGTCTCGCTTCGCTCTTGCTCTGCTCATCAGGAGCGTTTACCGTTGAAGAATAAAAATATTGCTCGCCCTAAACATTCAGGTTAGATTAAGGCGATGAAGACCGGAACGGAAACTGATCAAAAGCTACTTGTGAAACATACTCTGATCCCAGATGGCCCGTTATATACCGGCAGCGGACTTCTAAAAAAGCATATAAATCCCACGGGGTACGGATAGTGCTGCTCAATTTGCGGACTTCTTCAGGAGGGAGGACAAATCTATTATTGGTAGGAACTTCTGGTTTTCCGAACCCCTCATAAGAATTATAAAATTCTTCAAACTGCAGCTGCTCCAAAAAATCTTCCTTTCCCTCGCGTTCCGGTCTGACTTTAAAATAAACCTACTTTTCGAACCAGATCAGCCAGATTTCGCATGATAAGAAGCGAGTAAAACTGTTACTATATTAACGTTATGGATTATAGTCAGTTTTTTAAATACTCTTCTATTTAATGGAGAAATGGCCTCTCTGGTACCAATCCCTGATGCGGAAAAGAACTTCCCTTTCAAACCTGCCTTTAAGGAGCGCTATCGCCAGCTGACCGACTGGGAAGAATTCAAAAGATATTCATTAAGCTTTCTGCGGCGAAGCATTCGGGTAAATACCTTACTCGCTTCCGTTCCAGAAGTCAGAAAAAGCATCCAGGCTAAAGGCTGGCAGCTGGAACCGGTACCCTGGTGCAAAGAAGGCTTCTGGATCTCGCATCCGGAAAGGAGAGATGTCGGCAACCTCCTGGAACATCACCTCGGCAAGATTTATGTGCAGGAAGCGGCTTCGATGATCCCCCCGCTAGTGCTCAAACCTAAGCCCGGCGAGATCGTTCTCGATTTATGTGCTGCGCCCGGCAGCAAGACTACCCAAATGGCCGCGATGATGAAAAATAAAGGGTTGATTATTGCAAACGATTACAAAGGCGACCGAATGTCTTCGTTGGGGATTAACGTGCAGCGCAGTGGTCTGACGAATACAATAATCACGTTAATGCACGGCAAACGCTTCTTTGAGTTCCAATTCGATAAAATTTTGGTGGATGCGCCCTGCTCCGGTACCGGCGTAATCCGGAAAAGCCTGAAGACAATCACCATATGGAATCCGGGGATGGTCAAAAAGATCGCCCGGCAGCAAAAAGAGCTGCTGGAAAATGCCTTTAAGAACCTGAAAGAGGGAGGGGAATTAGTTTATTCTACCTGTTCGCTGGAGCCGGAAGAAGATGAGGCAGTGATTGACTGGCTGCTGCAGAAGTATCCGCAGGCTAAAGTACTGCAAGCCGCTGTTCCAGGATTAAAGACCAGCCCGGTTATTCTAGAATTTGAGGGAACCACTTATAATTCTCAGATTAAGTCTTGCCTGCGCATCTGGCCACAGGATAATGATACGGAAGGGTTTTTTGTGGCGAAGATTAAAAAGATGTAGGGAAGATTTATTAAGGTAAAGGCTTGGTATAATAAAATAATGAAACCAGGTGAATTGCCCTCGTCCCCACGCTGAGAATTTTTCCCAAGAAAAATTCTCTACCTCTCTTTCACCGTCCCTTCCACCACATTGATGATTCTGGATGGCCGGGCGAGCTTCTCGCCCTCGTAAATCATGAACTTGACACCTTGAGCAATTCCGGGATCTAAATCTTCTAGCCGGGTCATGAACGGCTGACTAGTTTTATTGGCTGAAGTGGTCACTATCGGCACCGCTGCTTTCTCCACCACCTTACGAAACCAGTGGTTAGGGTAGCGCAGGCCAATGGTTTCTTTTTTTAAGGTTACGGCTTCCGTCAGAACACCATTCGCTTTCAGCTTTAGAATCAGCGTATACGGGCCTGGCAACTGCTGCAACCATTTTCTGGCTTCCAGGGTAACATAGCAATGCTCTTCCACCCACTGTAGCGAGGGTACCCAAATGGAAAACGGTTGCTGAAACTGCTGTTTAATGGCCCGAATTTTCAGCACGGCAGCAGCATTAAGAGCATTACAGCCGAGACCGTAAATCGTGTCCGTGGGATGGATAAAGATCGCACCGCTCCTGATCTTAGCTGCAATCTCATCATAGCGCTTACTGAGCTCAGCTTTAGTGAGGATTTCCATAAGGCACCTCGCAGAAGAAGGGGCGTATATATAATTTTACCCCTTCCGGAGGTGGGTGATATACGTTGGGTGATATACGCTAAGGTGGTGTAAACGGGCTTGGCTGATTACAACTTGGATTTATATCATATTGCTCGGCTATACCCTTTTGCTTGGTTTTTTGTTGCTTGATTTTTCCAGGCGTCTTATCCTACTCCAGAGAATTTTACTCGGCAAAATTCTCTAAATAATCGTCAAGGAACGTCTGCTTAGAACGGTAATTATAACCGCCTTCATACGTACTCAACAGTTCAATGATTCTGTTTTTCATGTTCATTTTAACCACCCGCCGCTGAATTGCCAATCGAAGGTGTCTTCCTTAGCCAGCAGAGTCCTGAAAGTGAGCTCCCGTACCTGCCGCTCAAACAACTGTTTTATCGTCTTGGGGTTGAGATCAACCATAATGATCACCTCTTTGAAAATCTTGAAGAAGAACCCATTTATATAGTCTAGCCGAGGTTGTCCAGTGGGTGAGTGGCTTTTCAAAAGTGGTTATTAGAAGCTAAAGATTGAAAATTCTTTGATCTTATTGGTTTTGGAGGTTTGTCCAGTGGGTG